>CAZXCQ010000039.1:0-17627 GCA_964639275.1 uncultured Desulfobacteraceae bacterium
AAGAAAAAAAGACCCCCGTGCCACACCTTTCCCCCTGTTCTTTGAGATGTTACGCTAAATTGATACCATCTTAAAAAATGCGTGACTTGAAACACGACAAGACAGAGGAAATATTCAGACCGTTAAAGGGGCGCACCTTCCGGTTCAGTTGTCATAAGGATATGACCTGTTTTAATGAGTGTTGCGCCAAGCTCCGCCTTATCCTCACCCCATACGATGTCCTCCGGATGAAGAACCGTCTTGGGCTGGCTTCTGATGAGTTCCTAGGGCTTTATACGGAAACCCTGATGGGGGTCCGGGATCCGTTTCCCATGGTCAGGGTCAGGATGAACAGGGAAGGAAAACAGGCCTGCCCCTTTGTCACGCAAGCGGGATGTGCCATTTATGAAGATCGCCCGGGTGCATGCCGTCTTTATCCCCTTGGGAGGGCATCTTCAGTGGTGGAAGGCAGAAAGGGTCCCATAGAAAAGTTTTTTGTTGTAGAGGAATCACACTGCCGGGGTCTTTATGAGAACAGATCGTGGACCCTTGATGAGTGGCTTGAACATGAGGGAGTGAGTGAATACAGCACCATGAATGATCAATGGCTCAAGCTCGTTACCTCATCCAGGAGGCTTGAGGGTCAAAACATCACCCGAAAAATGCAGATGTTTTTTATGGCCTCCTATAATCTGGACAGGTTTAGAGCATTCCTCTTTAAAAGTCGATTCTTCGATCTCTTCGACGTGGATTCAGAGTCAAAGAAGCGGTTGAGAGACCACGACAGGGACTTGATGAGATTCGGATTCGAGTGGCTAAAGTTTAGCCTTTTTGGGGATAACACCGTCCAACCCAGGGGTAGAGGCAAGAGAAAATCGTGAAATTCAATCCTTCTCAACCCTTGCCCCGATATATCCTGGGAGCTCAGAGATCAAGGCATCGATCTCCGCGCTCCGCTCGCTCAAAAACCTCAGGATGCGGTCTGATTTGGATCTCAGGACCAATTGATCCTGCCCTTCAATCTCTTTGCCGCTGATGAGCATATCGTTTTTATAAAGATAGGAAATAATGGCATCATCTGCATCGGGCTGGACCTCAAATTTTTCGGCCAGGTAGCACAACCAGTATCCGAATTCGTGGGGATGCTCCAGGTGCTCTCCCGGAATCCCCAGCTCAAGGGCCAGCGGTCTTGCCAGACCCGGCATCAATTTGGACCCGCCAAGGTAATCAAGGACGTGGGCCAGTTGATGCACAAGGATGCTGTCCCCGATACGGGGGGAAATGGCAACATAGATGTTATCGGGATCACTCTTGCTGGTTTTGAGGACATTGACGACCACCCCCCCCGTGCTGTCCTCTCTTGCGCCGGAGCGCTGGCTGCCGTAGATATTCAGGTCGCTGTAACTCTTCAGATCAATAAACCTAACCCCAATCGAAGACCCGGTCAATTCCTTTATATCAAGTGCCTCCATCATTTCCTGGGCACGGCCATAATGGACAGACGGGAGGTTTGTTATCCGTGCACTCATCTCCACAGAGATCTCGCTTGTCCCCGCGAGGATGATCTCATCTTCTCTCCCCAGGTGACATTTTTTGAATTTCTTCCCGCTGCCGCAAGGGCAAGGGGCATTTCTTCCTATCCTTTTCATAGAAACACCGCCGACCTGCCGATCTCAAGCCCCTTCTGCCGGGATGTCGGGTCTATCACACAACCGACAATATTCTTGATTAACCCGCAAAAACCCCTCTCTTGTCAGTCCGTTCAATCGAGAGCATATAACTTTTTGAAAATACTGGCTTCCCGCCTCCTCTGGAATGGCAGAAAAGTTGCATTGCCGGGTTCTTGCAAAACCATCAATCCTCAATCACCCTGTCCTTGTGGGCATTGTATGACCAACAAGGAAGAGGGCCTTTTGCCCCTGTCTCCGGATCCATCCGATGCCTGTAAGACGCCTTGACTTCCTGCTGCTTCATCATATGGTCCCAACCACGGACAAAGTAGGGACATTCATCATTAAAACAGACCCACTGGAAGGGGGTCGTCCATGTGGAATCGGCAGGGGGTCTCCATTTTTTCATCTCGGTATCACAATAGGGACATTTGGGTGTTTCCTGATCATTCATTTGTTTCCCCCTCAAAGAGAAAACCAAACCCCCAAAATCTTCTGGAGGTTCGGTTTCTGTTTCCAAACAAGACTCCCGCTCTTAGCCGATAGCGGCCTTCACTATGCCCTCCGGCGGGATGATGTTATAGTGTAATGCCGCCTCCTTTTTCAGATCCATCCCAAAGGTCACGGCCATCAACTGGGTAAGATAGACGATTGGGACATCAAACTCGGTCCCAAGGGCCTTGTTGACCCTGTCTTGATAAATCTCCAGATTCATGGCGCACATCGGGCAGACGGTGGAGATCATCTCCGCCCCGTGGCGTGTTGCATCTCCCAGGATATCCCCCACCAGTCTAACACAGTAATCCATTTCGCTCATAAAGATCCCCGATCCACAGCAGCGCATCTTTTTCGGAAAGGGAACCGGCTCTGCCCCCAATGCCCCCAACAGGAGGTCCTGGACCTTTGGCCTTTCCACGCTATCGTACTCGCCATAGGGCCTCACCGACTGGCACCCCACATACCCAGCGACCTTTAGGCCGTTAAGGGGCTTGACAGCCTTTGCCTGGATCTGTTCCACCCCAACGTCGTTATACAAGACATCCATAATGTGGCGAACCCTTATGGTACCTTTATAACTCAGGCCCCCTTCTGCCAGGCATTCATTGACCCTGTTTCGGAGTCCTTCATCTTCCTGGATTTCATGGTTGACCTTGAGCATCTGGATATAACAGGAACTGCACGGGGCAACAATATCGTACCCCCCCTTGGCCTCCGCCAGTGCCAAATTCCGGGCATTCAATACCTTGATGGCAAGATCTCTGGCGCCCACATATGAGATGCTTGCCCCACAGCAATTCCAGTCTTCTATCTCTTCGAATTCGATACCAAATGCCGCGCAAACCGGTCTGAGGGAAATCAGAAAATTGGCCCCGGTCCCTTCGAGACTACATCCCCAGTAAAGAAAATATTTCATGCGCTGGCACCTCCTTTTTCCATCTTTTCGGCCTTGTCCAGCATCTTTCTTAGGTCCCTGATTCCCTTGATCTTTTTCTCTGGGAGCAACTTCATCCTCCTGTGGAGGAACATCCTTATCCCAATGTCTGAAAAACTCAGTGTACCCTTTATGCCCTCTACAATCCCCCCCGCAAAAAAGTAGCGTCTTGGAAGATCCTTTTCGTCGATACGGCCGATTCTATATACCTGCTCCCAAAACTTGCCCCCAAAATTGGCCGTATCCTTGCGGGGCACAAAACCGTTTTTTAGGGCATAGTTGGCGAGGCCGTGCATGACATCCACAACCGGGATCTTTCTCGGGCACCTGACCTTGCAGGTATAGCATGAGGTGCAGAGCATGATCGACTGACTCTTGAGCACCTCTTCTCTCTTACCGGCCCGAATCAATGTAAAGATTTGTCGGGGAGGGTGGTCCATCTGGAGGCTCAGCGGACAAGAAGCGGCACAGACCCCGCACTGCATGCACATCTTTATCTCGCTTCCAAAATCAACATTGTCAAAGACCTCCTGGGCAAAGGAAGGATCATAGTTTCCATTTTTTCCCATATGCCACCTCATCTTCCTCGGAGTTTATGCCTGCAGGGCCAACACCTGGATTGGCCATTCCCCATCGGCTGCTGCCTGTTCTTTTGGTCCTATCCAAATATTACAGGGAAAGCATCAATTAAGCCCTTTTCAAGATTTATACCTAGAGAGGCCAATCAACAATTGTAAATCGCAGATCCGTCTACCAACCCTTATAGGGATTAGGGCCGACCTCCTCTATTCTCTTCATAAATTCACTGATGATACCGGGGATCTTGTGATAATCCGTGATCCCCACCTCAACAAACTGGACACGATCAGACTCCAGTGCCAGTCGATCCAGCGTCTCAGAGACCTTGCTCAGCCGGGTATTGGCCAACTCGCTTCCCTTTATAAAGTGACACTGGTAATCATCTCCGTGACGGCAACCCATCAGAAGCAGCCCGTCAATCCCCCTTGAGAGCGCATCCGCCACCCAGACCAGGTTGATGGATCCAAGACATCTGACAGGGATAAATCTGACATAGGGGCTCCACGTCATCCGCTTGATACCCGCCATATCCACCGCAGCGTATGCATCATTTTCACAGACAAGCGCAATCACCCTCGGTTTCTCCTCGTCCTCTTCGGGCACATGAACCGCCTTTAGCATATTCCCGATCATCCCCACAGAGTAGTTCTTAAACGAAATGATCCTTTCCGGACACGACCCCATGCAGATGCTGCACCTTCGGCATCGCGTGGGATTGGGGAGTGGATTGGCCTTTTCGTCTTCGTTGATGGCGCCAAAGGGGCATTCCTCGGTACACCGCTTACACTGGGTGCACCTTTGCATGTTGAATTGCGGATAACTCGTATCGCCCGCCCGGGGATGAACCGCCATTCCGATCGCCGTTGCCTCGGCACACTGGATGGCCTTCATGGCCGCCCCTGCGGCATCATCTTTGGTCTTGGCGATCTCCATGGGTTTTCTGACGCATCCGGCTGCGTAAACACCGGTTCGTCGCGTCTCGTAGGGGAAACAGATATAATGCGAGTCCGGGAATCCGTACTGCAAGGTGGGCAATTCGGGCCCCTGACGATAATCCAGATTGAGGGCGCTGCTGGCAAAAAAACCGGAGTCCGGCTGGACCTCGATCATCCCATCCTCATCAGCATCTTTGGCATCCTCCGGGGCCTTGATCCGCGCAACCACTTCGGGTCTGCTACTCGGTACCATTCCCACAGCCAGTACCACAAGATCCAATTCCTCGATCTTTACCTTCTCACCCAGCAATTCATCATCGGCCTCGACAAAGAGCTTGCCACCCGATTCACCCACACCGGACACACTCCCCCGGATAAAGATATTCCCATCGTTCTGGGCCTTGCGGTAGAAATCCTCGGCCTGCCCCACTGTCCGCATATCCTTATAGAGAATATAGCTGACCGACCCGGGATCCTGTTCCTTGAGATAAGTGGCCTGCTTCAAGGAGGCAAGACAACAGACAGAGGAGCAGTATGGCAGATGATCGGGATCTCTGGAACCGGCGCACTGGACAAAAAGGGCGTTTTTGACCTCTTGTCCGTCAGAGGGACGGGTGATCTTACCCGCCGCGGCCATCTCTTCCATTTCAACATTGGTAATAACATCCTTGAATTGACCGTATCCAAGGTGTCCCAGCTTATTGGCGTCATAGGGTACCCAGCCAGTGGCCTGAACAATGGCGCCCACCTTCTCACTGGCCATATCCCCGTTGGACTTTATCTCTACGGTAAATATGCCCGGGCCGCCGCTGACCTTTTCCACGGTGGAAGCGGTGTAGACCTTGATCTTGGGATTCTCTTCAACCGAG
Organism: uncultured Desulfobacteraceae bacterium; assembly: GCA_964639275.1. GTDB lineage: Bacteria > Desulfobacterota > DSM-4660 > Desulfatiglandales > Desulfatiglandaceae > CAZXCQ01. Next base: position 5,465 of record CAZXCQ010000039.1, read on the forward strand.
CGGATCAGCTCTTCGATGCCCGTATCGCTCAACTCTTTGTAGGGCAAGGTGATATTCTTTTTCATCTTTCCCAAAAAACCGCCCAGCCCGGCCTCTTTTTCCACCAAGATGGCCTCATATCCCGCCCTGGCCGTCTCAAGGGCCGTGGTCATGCCGGCCAAACCGCCACCGACGACCAGGATGTCTTTTGAGTACTCTTCTTCGGCCTTAAAGGGCTCAGGCAGTTGCGTGTCCTTGGCCTTGGAACAGCCCAGCCTCAGGTTGTCCTCGGCCAGCATCTGGGTGTTTTCTTCGCCGGGAGGCTGGCTCCAGACCACCTGCTCCCTCAAATTGACCCTTTCAACGATCTTATCCGGGCCAAAGCCAAAGACATCATAATTGACCCGCTGGGAACACGCAGCGACAATAATCGTGTTGATGCCTTCACCCTCGATGTCCTTCTTGATGAGGTCAATCCCCTCTGGCCCGCAGAGAAAGGGATGGTCTTTACATTGTGAGATCTGAAAGTCTTCCGTACCATCCGCTTTGAGTTTTTCAATGTCCAGGGCATCTCCAATGCCGCAACCGGTGCATATATAAACTGCTGTGTTTTTGTCCATCGAGTTACCTCCTAGCGATTGATTGGATGGCCTTGAGCGATGCTGCTGTGGCATCTTGAACACATGAAGCGACATCAGTTGGCCTTCTGACACATCCCGCGCCGTAAATGCCGGGCTTTTCTGGATCGGCGACCAAAAACCCATATTCGTCATATGACACTCCTGGCGGGGATTCGGTGTTGAGCCTGTTGGGGACCATCCCTGTGGCCAGGACCACCATGTCAAAGCGCATCCGTATCTGTTGACCTGTATTGGTATTCTCCCCCTCAAGCATCAGATCTCCGGTCTCCTCATCCTCCACGATAGTGGCAATCTTGCTCTTGATAAAGGTCACCTTTTCATCCTCTTGCACCTTTGTGTAGAAGTCTTCCAGCCTGTCAAGGGCACGGATATCTATAAAGAAGATGGTCACCTCACAATCAGGATATTGCTCTCTGACATATGTGGCCTGCTTCATTGAGGCCAGGCAGCATATGCCCGAGCAATAGGGGAGATGGTTCTCATCCCTGGACCCTGCACACTGGATAAAGGCCACATTCTTGACCGCTTTGCCGTCGGAAGGGCGTAAAATCTTCCCTCCCGTAGGCCCATTAGAAGATGCCAATCGTTCCATCATGACATTGGTGACGACATTCCTGTACTCACCAAAGCCATAGTATTCCACCTTGGAGGCATCATAGGGCTCCCAGCCCGCTGCCCAGACAATCGCACCCACCTTCAGGTCAAAGGTGATCTCCTCCATATCCAGATCAATGGCGCCATATTCACAGGCAGCCTGGCACTTCTTCCCGTCTTCTGTCCCTGCAATGGAGGGGTCCAAGACATACCTCATGGGAAAAGCGAACTCGTGCGGTAAATAGGCGGCCTTGATCTTGTCTATACCGTAGTTGAATGGATTGTCGATTTCGGTCTCACACACCTCAACACATTTCCCGCAGCAAGTGCATTTTTCATTTACATAGCGGGGAGAGATCTTGACCGCCACATCATAATCCCCCTCCTGCCCCGAAATCTTGCTGACTTGAGCCATTGTAAAAAAGCGTATCCTCGGATTTGCCCTCATCCTCTTGAAATTGATCTCCAGCCCGCAACTTGGCGGACATAACTTGGGGAAATACTGGTGCAGCCGAGCCACCCGTCCTCCCAGATACGGGCCTTTTTCCACCAACACCACCTCATAACCCGCCTCTGCTGCTTCAAGGGCCGCCGTGATCCCGCTTATTCCGCCGCCAACCACCAATATGGACTGGTTTGTCGTCTGTATGTCTGACATTGTCTCCTCCAGCGTTGAAATTTTCTCAAGGCTACTGAATTCGGAACTCCCTATTAATATAAAAAGCATATCTCGTCAACACCCATTTTCATGCCCCTCGGAAAGGGACCGCAAAAATGTGCCTTGACCAAATACGCCTTTTCATTATTCGGCCCTTGATCCAGATCCATGAAGAATAAAATGCTCCAGACATCCGGATTTGATACCTGGAGCATTATGAATCAAGGTTATCGATTACACACCGGGAATGTTCCACACATCCTTCTTCATCATTTCCCATTCGCCGGTGGCAGGATCATACCGACAATTGGCAAAACAGTGCCAGTTCTCTTCGTCCATCCTCGGTGTATCAGACCTGAAGTAATAGCCCGGCCATCTGGTCTCCTCGCGGAAGAGCATGGTGCGAATATGGGCCTCAGCCTGCCACATCCGGTGCATATTCTCCCAGCATCTTTCCAGAGAGTAGTTGTCTGTGGCACCGAGCTTCTCAGAGTCTTCCTTTAGGAATACGAACAGTTCCATGGCCCTGTTGAGGTTCGACTTGCTGGTCTTGAAGGCCGCTGTCACACCCCCTGCGTACTCGTCCATGATCTTCTGGAGACGATCCATAAACTGCCGCCACAGGAGGTAGTTCGGGTTGACTTCAGGAGCCGTGGTCTCTTTACAGAATTCCTGGTAGCGATCCAGCGGTGCCAGGATCTTGGCCTTTAGCTCCTCCACCTTGGCCATGTCGACGTTGGGCGCAGCTCCCTTTTCCACGATGTACTTGATGGCCGACTTGCCGGCAATCCGACCTTCAGCATGGGACCCGGATGAGAACTTGTGGCTGGATGCCCCGGAGGCATCACCGGCCGCAAAGAGACCGTCAACCGTCGTCATATTGGTATAACCCCACTTGTAAGGGGTATCCATATCCTCAGGGCCGCTCATCCAGGCTCCGGAGGCACCCGAATGTGAACCGATGAAATAGGGTTCACAGGCTGCGATCTCAGAGTGTTTCTCTTCGGGCTTGACATTCTGGGCCGCCCAGAGATGGGCCTGGGAGATGGTCATATCCAGAAAGTCTTCCCATGCCTCAGACTCGAGCTCCTTCATCTTCTTTTTAAAGGCCTTTGGATCATCCTTAAACTCGTCGGCGATGTTTCGAATGGCCTCGTCTGTCTCCATATAAAGGGGACCAAGACCGGCGTCCGTATCCAGCATACCCAGATAGTTCCTCAGGTTGGCCGGGATCGGCTTGGCCAGTCCGTAAGGGGCCCAGTTGTTGAGCTCATCCTTCCTGACCGCCATATACTCACCGCCCTCGGCGCTGACCGCCCGCGACTTAAAAAGCAGGAACCATGCGCCCACAGGGCCATAGGCATCTTTAAATCGGACCGGGATAAAGCGGACTTCCTGGCAGGTCATTTCAGCGCCCGCCTTGATGGTGAAATAGGCGCTCGAGCCGGTATTAAACGGCGGATACCAGGAACGTCCAAACCCTTCCCCTACCGACCGGGGTCGGAATACATGAACTGCACCACCCATGGTTACGATGGTGGCCTTGGCCTTGAACACATAGAACTTCTCTTCACGGGTGCTGAAACCAACAGCGCCCACACACTTGTTGCCATCCAGGAGCGGCTCCACGATAAAGACCCGCTCAAAGATCTCACCGCCGGCATCGGCAATGGCATTCTTGGCTGCCTCGGCGATGATGATCTTGTATGACTCACCGTTGATCATAAGCTGCCAGCGGCCTTCATGCACATATTTGCCTTCTTCGTCCGTCCAGATCTTTAGACCCCATTTCTCAAAGAGATGCACCGTGGAGTCCACGTGACGGGCGATGTTAAAGACAAGGTCCTCTCTGGAGATGCCCATAAGGTCCTGACGGACGTAGCGGACATAGTCCTCTGCCGTGTTCTCGCCGTCTTTGATGCCCACGTACTGGTTAATGGCTGAAAGCCCCATGGCCACGGCGCCGCTTCTGTCAAGGGCCGCCTTGTCCACCTGGACCACCTTCAGGCCGTTCTTCTTGGCCCAGTAAGCCGCCTCTGTGGCAGCACCACACGCTGAAAATCCCCCACCGAGAATCAGGAGGTCAGTGTTTACTTCTACTGTTTCAAAATTTGCCATATCGATAGTACCTCCTTTCTTCTTAAATTGTGGGGACCGCATCAAGCCCGAGGGATCCGGGTTCAGTTGCCAAGGCCTGACTGCTCAAGTCATCATGAGTTGCATATCCACCCAGCGGATCCGCTGTACCTTCTTCAGTTGTCCTGATGGGGAACTTAAACCGCTTGATACTGCCGTCCCGGAACTTGACCGTCCACATGATATCCTGCGAACCACGCAGCGGCACACAGCTCGCGCCCAACGGAATGAAGTCTGCATAACCGCGGACATCCATGGCCTGCTGGGGACAGATCTTGACACAGCACTGACACTCCCAGCACATGGAGGGATCACGGTTGTATGCCTTCATCTTCTCCATATCCAGGAACATTAGGTCGTTTGGGCAAATGTACATGCAAGCTGTCTTGTCTTGCCCTTTGCAACCATCACATTTCTCTGCAATTACAAAACTTGGCATTATTACACCTCCTAGATTATCAAGTTAAAGTTCTCACTGGTTTTGGTGGTTGAAAAACGCGTCTTTTTGCACCTCCTTTCTCAAAATAAAGGTTCAAGGGTCATACACCATGGATTTCAAAAAAAGCCACTTTCTCAAGGAAAAAGTGGCTTTTGAAGCTATTTTTTGACTTCACCGGTGGCCGCCCCATGGAGCTTTATTTCGACCTTCTCTTCAAGCCCCTGGTAATACTCCTGGAGTATCTTCACCACCTCGGGTCGGGAGAATTCCGGCGGAAGGTCGCCGCCTTCCGACAGGGTCTTTCTGACCATGGTTCCGGACAAAAGGAGCCTGTCGTCTTTCCCATGGGGACAGGTCCTCATAGAGGCCATGCCGCCGCACTTGTAACAGTGGAAGGTCCAGTCGATATTGAGGTTCTGGCATTTCAGGCTCCCCTCCGGGATATTGTTAAAGATCTTTTGTGCATCAAAAGGCCCGTAATAGTCGCCCACGCCTGCATGGTCACGGCCGATGATCATATGGCTGCATCCGTAGTTCTGGCGAAATACGGCATGCAGCAGCGCCTCCCTCGGTCCGGCATACCTCATCTCCATGGGGTAACCGCCCTGGACCACGGTTCCCTTTACAAAATAGTTGTCAACAAGGGCCTGAATAGCCTTGACGCGGGTATCTGCCGGGATGTCGCCCGCCTTGAGCTTGCCCACCAGCTGGTGAATATATACCCCATCCATCACCTCCACGGCGATCTTGGCCAGGAACTCATGCGAGCGGTGCATGGGATTGCGAAGCTGGAGCGCGGCAACCCGCCGCCATCCCAGATCATCAAAGATCTTCCTCGATTCGGCTGGCCTCTGATAGAGACCCTTGAACTCCTCTGGGTAAAAACTCTCGCTTATGACCTTGACAGGACCCGCGAGGTTATACTTGCCCTGAGCCATCACCTTTTCCACGCCAGGGTGCTCGGTATCAGTGGTCGTAAAGATGGCCTTACACTCATAGTCCTTGTCAATCGTATATTTCTCAGTGACTCTCATGGTGCCGATAGTCGTCCCTGTCTCTTCATCCACCAGCGCCAGTTCATCGCCTTTCTTTACACCTTCGTCATCAGTTGAAACGGTAATCGGAATGGGCCAAAAGGTACCATCCTCCATGGTAAAATCGTCGCAGACACCTTTCCAGTCTGCCCGGGTCATAAAACCGGTCAGGGGCGTAAAGGCCCCAATCCCCATCATGATAAGATCCGAGGTTTCCCTGGATGTGATCTTTATCTGCTTTAGACCCTTGGCCCTCTCGCTCTCGGCCTTCAGTTCCTCTCCTTCCAGCAAAAGCGGGATCAACTTTTCTTCTTTGCCATGCGGTACAATTAGATTTGACATGTAATATCCTCCTTTATCTGTTGGCTTATTTGGGGATTGCCTAAACCCTAAACGCCTCGCGTCTTGTTTTTTGGGGTCAACACCTTGTGCAATTTGTCACAAAGGCCTTTATATCCAATTCCCATACCGTGTCAAGAAAAAACTAACATTAATTTCAAAGATTTTCCCCCGGGTTTTCCTTTATTGACATCCCCGTCACCCACCTGAGATCAGTGGTGTATAACTTATTGTTATTCCAAACACAATTTTGATGCACCCCCGTGCTTGACCCACCCCCCTTATCATAATCATTTCGTAACTTCTTAAAAACCCGGGGGGGTGAATGGATTGTGGCGTGGGATGTGCCTATTTTTTCCATATGCCTCCAATAGGGCGCCCGGCCATGTCATATGAGGGCATGTGAAAAAAATAGACCCCATGGAGCCAACTATAATGACACCCCTTGGTCCGGGACCCAGACGCCAGAAAGGTCATACAGAATTAGCAACCACTGTGCCAAAACACTCACAGGCCTTCTGCAGCTGAGGGGTTCGATCTGCCTAAGGAGTCCCGTACCCGTCCGGGCAGAAAAGGGCAGATATGAGGTCTTCGTGGTGTCAGAATTTTTTGCAAATGGTAAAATATCTTGACAGAGTGACCGGGCTCACGTCAACGCGACATGGGCGTGAGAAGGGTTTTGGGCATCAAGTCTCACAATATTGTGTTGACTCCTCAGGCCTCTACAAAATATAAGATCCTTTCAACTCAGAAAAACCCAAGAACATGTGAGATATCTGGGGAGATATCTCTTGATGATTGGAGTTTCACAGTGAAATTGATTATCCTGGGTTCTGGCACCGGTATCCCGCTCAGCTACAGGGCCTCACCTTCTTTGGCCCTGATAGTCGATGGCGAACTGGTCCTTTTTGACATGGGACCTGGTACTCTCCGTCAGTTAACGAGGGCCGGTTTAAGCCATGAACTGATCAGCCGGATCTTTGTTACCCATTTTCACCCCGATCATACGGCAGACCTGGTGCATCTTTTTTTTGCCACCACAAACCCCACCATCCTTGGCAGAAGGCGCCCATTTGTCGTAGCAGGCCCTGTTGGCCTGGCAGAATTCATCCGACGTCTCAAAACAGCTTACCCTGACTGGATTTCCGTCCCTCCGGAGATTATGGAGATACAAGAACTTGATCTCCAGAAAGGGGTCCCAAGGGATTATTCCAACTTCAGGATTCTCACCCGCTCAACAGATCATACCCCAGAGAGCCTTGCCTATCGGGCTGAGAGCCGGAGAGGGAAAAGCCTTGTCTATTCCGGTGACACCGCTTTCTGCGAGGCGGTCGTAGAGCTGGCAACCGGATCGGACCTTCTGATCCTGGAGTCTTCCTTTCCCGATGGAGAGGAGGTCGAAGGCCACCTGACACCTTCTCAGGCCGGGCATCTGGCCACTCTGGCCGGGGTGAGTCGCCTGGTACTGACCCACTTCTATCCAGAATGTCTCAGAACAGACATTGCCGCCCAATGTCGTAAGACATACAAGGGGGAACTCATACTGGGAAGCGACTTGCTCCAGATCCGGATATAGAGAATCTTGATTCAGGGGCTGGCGGATTGCAGTCGGAAAAGGTATCAGACCATGAAGGAGAACTCATGGCGAACAAATACAAATCTTCGGCGACCATGATTCCCATCGAGCGGGCTGTGGGAAAGGTCCTGGCCCATGACATCACCGAAATCAGGCCTGGCCAATTTAAGGGTCCGGCATTTACCAAAGGCCATATCATCAGGGAAGAAGATCTGCCGCACCTGAGACGCCTGGGGAAAGAACACCTCTTTGTCCTTCACATTGAGCCTGGTGAAGTCCACGAGGATGATGCTGCCCTCAGGCTGGGAAAGGCGCTGTCCGGTCCCGGAGTGATCTTTGATAGCCGGCCATCGGAAGGAAAGATATCCCTGAGATCGAGGCACAGGGGCCTGCTCAAAGTCAATAAAGAGGCCCTGACGGAATTGAATCTGATACCCGATATCTCCTGTTCTTCACGTCACACCAACACAATCGTGGAAAAAGGCGAAATCATAGCCGCCACAAGGGCAATCCCCTTGATTATCGATGAGGGGCTCCTGAATACCGCACTCCATATCGCCGAAGAGGCCGGAGGGATCTTCTCTGTAAAGTCCCTCTCAAAGCCCCCGACTGGCCTGATTATTACCGGAAATGAAGTCTACTCCGGTCTCATAGATGATAAATTTGCCCCCCTGATCAGGCAAAAACTCCAGTTTTTTGGCTGCCGGCTCAAATGGACCTTGTTCGCACCCGATGACATTCAAAGAATTGTTAGAGAAATCAAAGAGTTGATCAAAAAGGGAGCCTGGCTTATCATGGTGGCAGGCGGCATGAGTGTCGACCCGGATGACATCAGTCGGTTGGCGATTTCAGAGGCCGGGGCCAGAGATGTGGTCTATGGCACACCCGTCCTGCCGGGGGCCATGTTCCTCTACGGCCGCATAGGGGCCATACCGATCCTGGGTCTTCCGGCCTGTATTCTCTTTTATAAGGCCACGATTCTGGATCTTGTGCTGCCCCGGATCCTGGCAGGGGAGGCCATAACAAGAAGAGATCTCGCGGTCATGGCCCACGGCGGTCTGTGCCAAAACTGTGCGGAGTGTCGTTTTCCGGTATGCCCATTTGGAAAGTAAGGGAAAACGTCAAATCCGTTAACCCCCCGGGAGGTTTGAGAAGTTACAGTAAGGGTGGGTAAGCGCTAAAAGGTCCGATCAATGATATAGCGGTTCAATTCCAGGAGGTTTCTCTTGGGGGCCGAATCCGGAAAGAAGTCCAGAGAGAGGGCCGCCTCATCCACATAGGACCTTGCCTTGTCTCTTATCCGTTCAATGGCACCGTTTTTCTTTACCAGGGTTATCAGTTCCCGGTAGTCCCTTTGACCGGCCTGACCATTCCTAAAGAGGTTCTCCAGCCGGCTTCGCTCTGATTTCCCAAGCCCTGCTAACGTACATATTAATGGTAAGGTAATCTTGCCCTCTCTCAAATCCTTTCCCACGGGCTTTCCAAACTCCTCTTGTGAAGAGGTATAGTCCAGGAGGTCGTCTATCAGTTGAAAGGCGATTCCAAGGTTGAGCCCAAATCTCGAGAGTGACTCCTCCACTTCCGGTTCACTCCCGGAGAGAATGGCGCCACAACCACAGGCCGCAGACATGAGCACGGCGGTCTTGGCGGTAATGATTTCCATATACTCCTCGGGGGTGGTATTCCAGTTATGGGTATAAGTTAATTCCATAATCTGGCCCTCTGTCATCTGCGTGGTTGTTGCGGTTACACGTCTGAGCAATGACAGATTATTGGTCCCAAGCGCAATTGCGGAGGATTTGAGATAAAGGAAATCCCCTTCCAGAACTGCGGCGTGGTTGCCCCACAGATGATTGGCCGAGGGTTTTTTCCGTCTCACATCGGCATTGTCCAAGACATCATCGTGGAGGAGTGAGGCCGTATGGATATACTCAAAAATGGTCGATAGCTTGTAGATGTCCTCCCCCCCATATCCACAAAGACGGCAGGAGAGAACAAAAAGCAACGGCCGAAGCCGTTTACCATGACCCAACAGGCTGTGACTCCCGATATCTTCAATCAGGGACACGCGGGAACTGAGGGCCCCGGCCAGTTCCTCATTGATCCTCTCAAAACGTCTTTTGTTATGGTTTAAGATCAGATTATACGGATCCGTCATATCTAAAATTCCGTATCATTTTAGCCTTTTTCAAAATTGGCGCTTAGACAGGGCAATGGGGCTTCCGAATCCCCATTACCCGGCTTTCAAACGGCTAAAGTGTTACAAAATTCCAAGTCCTGCTGATTGCAGTATCCCGAGTGGTGTGTCACAGATAATGGAATCATGAAGACTCGGCACAGGCCTTTTCCAGATAATAATGCAGGTCTTCTGATTTTACAACTCTATTTGCCCCTGTCCCGCGTTCAGACAATTTCGCCGATCAGATCATAGGCATGGGCCTCCCTGATCAGGACGGGCATAATCTCTCCCATCCTCCCCTCTCCTTTGTTGATCAACACCCGGGAATCCACATCCGGGGCCATTGTCGCGCTTCTCCCCCTGAGCAACAGATCGGTCTCGGGGCTTACGCCTTCAATCAGGACCGGCAGGATTTTACCCACCCTCTGCTGATTTATCCTTTTAGAAACCCCGGCCTGGATATTCATCAGCTCGTCCAGCCTCCTTTCTGCCTCTGCCCGGTCCACTTTCGCCTCCAGTCGGGCCGCCGGTGTTCCATCCTCACCACTAAAAACGAATGCGCCCAGGTGGTCAAATTGACCCAGCCTTACAAAATCGCAGAGTTCGTGGAAGATCTTTTCTGTCTCCCCGGGGAATCCCACCATCAGGGTTGTCCTCAGGCTGATCTTGCGCCTCCTGGATCTTATCCGTTTGAGCAGGTCCCAGGGTGATTCCCCGCTGGATTCCCGCCTCATGGCCTTTAGGATTTTCTGGTTGACGTGCTGAATGGGAAGGTCCAGGTAGGGACAGATAACTTCTTCTGAATCGATCAGTTCCAGCAGTCGATCCGAAACGCCGTTGGGGTGACAGTACAGTAGACGAACCCACGCCACATCCTCTATAGAAGTCAGCCTTTCCAGCAGGTCTTCCAGGTAGCTATCTCTCTCAAGGTCTTTGCCATAAAGGGTGGTATCCTGGGCAACCAGATTGAGCTCTTTCACCCCTGCCTTGACCAGTCTTTCTGCCTCCATGATCAACGAATCCAGGTCCCTGCTTCTATAAGGCCCTCTAAGCGCGGGAATCGTACAATAGGAGCACTGGTGGGAGCACCCATCAGCAATTCGAAGATAGGCCGTATAAAACGGGGTGCACTGGATTCTCGGGACCGAATGATCCGCCAAATAGGTCGGCCTATCTATAAAAAACGGGGTGGACTCGCCCTGGCCTTTGTCCCTTATGATATCGGCTATCCGATAGATCTCTCCGGTCCCAAGCCACCCATCCACTTCCGGGATCTCCTTTTGAAGTCTGTACCCATAACGCTGAACAAGACAGCCGGTGACCAACAGCCTTTTCAAATTCCCCTCTCTCTTGAAGTTGGCCACCTCAAGTATGGTCGCAATGGACTCCTCCACCGCACTTTGAATAAAAGCGCAGGTGTTGATAACGGCTATCTCTGCATCCTCAATCCTGGAGGTCTGAAGAAGGCCCCTTGAGTGGAGGAGACCCAGCATATGTTCGCTGTCCACAAGATTTTTGGCACACCCGAGACTTACCAGAAATATCTTATCTCTTCCCCCCATGAATAAACCCGATAGTCATATCAATTTACCGTAACACTTCAGTTTTTTGAAATCCGGGCAATGAAGATTCGGAACCCCCATTCCCGTGTCCAAGTTCCAGTTTTGCCCCTCGAAAGCACCCAGCGAGATATCAACAATATCACAACCCGACCTGTTGAAAAAGCCTCACCACATCCAGTTTGTTGACCAGGTCCGTAAAAATCTCTCCAAGGACAACATCTGCGCCTTCCCGTCCCACCAGTTCGTATCGCTCGGCCTCCCCGTTTAGGTCCTGGGTGGCCATAAACCCCCCGCTTCTCGTCAGCCTGGCCTCATAGTCCATCTTTGCCACCCATTTTTGACCCGCCAGGTCGAGAGTAAACTCCTTTAGAACGATCAACAATTGCGGTTCCCCACGCGACTCCCTCGGAAGAACTGTCAAACCCAGGTTCTCCAATCTCCTCCTAAACACCTCCTTTAACAACCCGGACACCTGAAATATCCCGATCTTGAATCCCTTTTCCTTGTAGTCGGCCACACTCAGAGACAGGTTTCCTGAAAAGCCCTCGATCCTTTTTCTCGCCCCGTGGCTCAAAATCTCCTTGTCTTTACGGGCATCCACAATCTCCAGAATCACCTTTTTGCCTTTTAGCTGTTCTGATTTGGGTGGAAGCTCGTAATTGACCTTGAGTTCAGGGATGGAAGCGCAGGAAATGATGAACATCGAAATAGATAATATAACCAGGCCGCATGCAAAAAACTGCTTTATTTTTCTCATCGTCCTATCCTCCTTTTTGCCCTTGATTTTTAGTCGGTTGGTAGTTTCCTCTCACCGGGCGCCGCCGGCCCAAATTGACCACCACACCCCAATCACAATCCAAAGATTTTGATGCTCAGCCCTGAAATTGCAATGATCAACCCTGCCGGTGCATGGATATACCTCTCCATAAAATCGAGCTTCACACTCATGACCCCCAGGGAGGTCCCCGTCACCACACCCAGCATTGTCAGGATCGTTGTTACACCAAAAACCAGGGATACCAGCAA
>CAZXCQ010000039.1:17727-30519 GCA_964639275.1 uncultured Desulfobacteraceae bacterium
CCACACCCAGCATTGTCAGGATCGTTGTTACACCAAAAACCAGGGATACCAGCAACACGTCCATCCAGTTCCCCTTTGCTGCGGGGTACATCAAAATGGGGATCAATGGTTCGCATGGGCCGAGAACAAATACAATAAACAGGACCCACGGGGTATATGACCTGGTATCACCATGTAGATGGGTATGCGCCCCCAGATGATGGTGACTGTGGTGGTGGCCACCTGAATCGTGGTCATGATCGTGGGTATGTTCTGAGGCACGCAACCCCAGACGCAACCCCCAGACCGCATAGGCGACACCAAAGCCGATCAGAAGCCACGATGCCAGTTCACCCCTTATTGCCTCAATTCCTTCCAAAGGGTTGATCGCAAAGCCAAAGGCGATACCCAAAAATCCTAGTATCGCGTCTCATAAGTTATGTCTTTGATTCTGGCAATTTAAATTCTGGAGAGCTTAAAATCCCAAATCACAAACACCAAATCACAAACAAATTCCAAATTCCAATTTTTCCTCCGGACTCCCCACCTAAATGGTGGGGCTCCGGTTTCCCTGAACCTAAACTATTTCAATTCCTCTAGTATTGGTAAGAATTTCTTCTTCAATTCATTGGCCTCTTGAGTCAACCGCGATGTCCTTTCTTCGCTTCGAAGTCATATCCTGGTTTGGAATTTCGGTCATTGTGATTTGTTTACAAGATTGCCCTCGACTGCTCCCCAGTCGGACTCTGTCCGGGGTCTCTTTCTCTCCTGACAGGGACTCAGGGGCAGGACTATCTATAGACATTTTCGCCCCGCCGGGCTATCCTACTCAAGCCCAGGCTATGGGGAAATAAGGATTAATATGACGCAAACCTGGTCTAGGGCAGCGATACTGTCACCCGGAAGCTGCCCTCTTTCGATAAAGTAGCGGTCACAATATGCGTTTTGCAACCCTTAACACCAATTCCATCCGTGCCAGGCTTCCCATTGTCATCGACTGGTTAGACCGGAACCGGCCCGATATCCTGTGTCTTCAGGAGACCAAGGTCCAGGACAACGATTTCCCGGCTGACAGGTTTCTTGATATGGGCTACCAGGCCATCTTCACGGGGCAGAAGTCCTACAACGGGGTCGCTATTATCTGCAACACCCCTTTTGAAGAAATCCGAACAGGTCTCTATGGTGGAGATTCCGAAGAGGCCCGTTTTATCTCTGCCAGGATTGCCACCATACCGGTGATCAACGTATATGCCCCACAGGGATTGGCCCCGGGCACCGAGAAGTTCCGGTACAAACTCAAATGGCTCGCGGATCTCCTCTCTCATATCAAAAAGAAATATGATCCCGACACACCCCTCTTGCTAGCTGGAGATCTCAATGTGGCGCTTGAGCCCATCGATGTATTTGATCCCGAAGGTCTCAGGGGAGAGGTGGGGTTTCACCCGGACGAGCAAGAACTCATGCGCAGACTGATAGACTGGGGACTGGTGGATATCTTCAGAAAGCATCAGCCGCAAGGGGGCCACTACACCTTTTGGGATTACAGGATTCCCAACGCATTCAAACGAAAAATGGGCTGGCGTATCGACTATATCCTCGCAACAGCACCGCTGGCGGAAAGATCCCAGGCCTCCTGGATCGACACCGGTGCCCGGGGCCTTGACAGACCCTCAGATCATACCTTTCTTGTGGCCGAATTCAGCCTCGACATTTAGCCATAACATCTAAAAACTCGGCAAAAGGCGTAGCATGGGACCTGGTTCTTTCCATATGCCACGCCACAGCGTATTCAAAACCCCAGGCTTTTGACAATTTGATTAATTCGTACCCCCTCGACTGTCACTCCCGCAAAAGCAGGGATTTGGAAATAGTTGATTTTCCTGGATTCCCGCTGCAGTTTATCCCATATCTTATACGAGGCGGGAATGACAAAAAAACAGCGCTTTGGGTTTTTGCAAGACCATCGGGTCTGTTCAGATGGAATTTGAGGGACACAGGTCAAAAACCACACACGCCTCATGGGCAGGTCTCTTTGCCTTGCAGATCTCTCGGCCGTGATAGATCAGGAGATCAGAGAATCGGCGCCACCTCTCCTTCGGGATAAGCCCTTCCAAGTCCATTTCAATCCTGTCCGGGTCCTGATTCTCGGTAAGCCCCAGTCTCAAAGAAAGCCTCTTGACGTGTGTATCTACCACCACGCCGGGGATGTCAAATGCCGCCCCCAGGACGCAATTTGCGGTCTTTCTGCCAACACCGGGTAACTTGAGAAGTTCTTCCATTGTGGATGGGACTTCACCCCCATACATATCCATCAACCCCTGACAGCACCCCTTGACCGATTTTGCCTTGTTCCTAAAAAATCCTGTGGGCCGGATATCCTCTTCCAGTTCAGAAATGGGCACTCGGAGATAATCTCCCGGTCTCTTATACTTTTCAAAGAGGGTCCGGGTGACTTGATTGACCTGATTGTCCGTACACTGGGCTGAAAGGATAGTCGATATAAGGAGCTGAAAAGGGGTGCTATACTTGAGTGCGGTCTTTTCTCGGGTATAAAGGGGGTCCAGTTTATCAAAGATCGTCTGAGCCCTTACCCTTTTCTTCTTCAAACCTTCCATGACGACTCCCCTTGTGTATCTGCCATCCCCTTAATGGCATCACCTTAATCCCAATAAGAGGATTAGGTAACATTATAAAAAAGCAGGAGGTAAGGCGTCTCTTTTATCCAATGGATTCAAAAAAATCGTATCAATTTAGCCTTCTTCAAAATTGTAACTGAGGCAGGGGAATGGGGGTTCACAATCCCCATTCCCCGGGTTTCAAAAAGCTAAAATGTTACAAAAAATCTATGGTGATCGAGAGTATATGGAAGAGCCAAAGGGGTGTCAAGCAAACTGCTCTCTAATTTCGTGTTGACACTGCTTCCCTTTGCGGTATCATAGAAATCAACAACAATCCTCTAACTTCCCGGGGTAAAGCCAAATATGAAACCAGAAAAAGGCCCCAGACACCCTTTGTCAGTTATCGCTCTCCTGATACTATTTCTGAGTTCAATCTTGTTCCAGACCGCCACCGTCAAATCTGAAAACAAAACCCCATTCAAATCCCGGGACGATGGAAAGACAATTCATCCAATGGCCTTACCGGGTGAAAATGCAAAAAAGGAGGGGAAAATGGCTGGCGCGGACCAATTGACCGAAGAGCAGGGAAGGTACCTCCTCAAGGTTGCAAGGGAGACCATCGAGCAAAAGCTCTTTGGCCCAAACAAAGCGAGAGACCCTGATGCCGATTTGCCTTCAGTGTTTCAAGAGCAGCGCGGCACCTTTGTCACCCTGACTACCGGCGGGAATTTGAGGGGATGTATCGGGCACATAATCCCTCAGGAATCATTGATTGAAGGCATCAGGATCAATGCCATCAACGCCGCATTTAGAGACCCGCGGTTTCACCCGATCACCAGGGATGAATGGAAGACCGTCAAGATAGAAATCAGCATCCTGACTGATCCTCAACCCCTCCATTACTCCGACGCAAAGGACCTCCTGGAAAAACTGCGGCCGGGTGTAGATGGGCTTATTATCAAGAAGGACTACCACCAGGCCACTTTTCTGCCACAGGTCTGGGAGCAGCTACCGGAGAAAGAGGAATTCCTCGCCCACCTTTGCCTCAAGGCCGGTCTGAAGGGAGATGCCTGGAGAAAGGGAGGGCTGGAAATCTCTACCTATCGGGTGCAGGCCTTTGAAGAATAGACCCTTCCAGTGAGAGGTGGCGTGCCGGTGAGCCTGAGGCGCCTAATTATCTGGTCGATCATCGGCACCGGTATATCCTCGGTTGCAGTTCAGCTCCTCACCATCAGGGAATTCCTGACCCAGTTTCATGGAAATGAAATCACCATCTCCCTCGTCCTCTCGTCCTGGCTCCTGCTGACAGGCCTGGGCAGCCTTGCCGCAAAGACTATCAAGCGTCCCTCTCAAAAGACCTATACCTTGCTCATCTTGATAATCGCCCTCTCGCCCCTCCTCCAGATGTTGGTGATCAGGGGATTCAGGGAGGCGCTTTTCATCCATGGGTCTTCCCCCGGTTTTTACACCATCTTCTTTTATATCGTGATCACCGTGACCCCTTACTGTCTGCTCATCGGTTTTGTCCTGCCCTATGCCCAGAAGGTCCTCAATTACAATCATTACCATTTTGAAAGCGGTCATCTCTACATCACCGACAACATCGGAGACATCCTGGGGGGTGTGGTATTCAGTTTTGTCCTTGTCTACTGGTTAAAGCCCTTTTCCACCATCGCCCTTACTTCGGCCCCCCTACTCCTGGTGGCCCTCCTTCTCCTCGTAAGATCCCGCGGTTATGTTCTCCTCTTCACCGCCCTTGTGCTGATCTCTTTCTTTTACAGCTATGCCCTAAACAAGACCTTTGAAAGACACAGCCTCTCTACCCAGTACGGAGATGTCGCTCACTATATTGAGTCTCCTTACGGCAGGATTGTGGTCTCAAGAGAAGGACCCCAACACACCTTTTGGGAATCTGGAACACCGCTCTATTCGGACGCAAATGTCGTAAACAGCGAAGAGAAGATTCACTATCCCCTTTGCCAGCTGGATAGGGCAGAAAACATACTCCTGGTCTCAGGTGGCCTGGGTGAAACCCTGGCTGAGGTGTCCAAATATGACCCGAAGCATGTGGACTACGTCGAACTTGACCCCTATCTGACAGATGCTGCCCTTTCGCTGGATGTCATAAAAAAGGCCCCGTTTCTCGAGATAAAAAACACCGATGGAAGGCGCTATATCAAGATGACACAAAGGAAGTACGACGCCATTATCATTGATCTCCCCGACCCGGACACGTTCCAGATAAACAGGTTCTTTACCAGAGAATTTTTTTCTCTGGCAAAAAGGATATTGAAACCAGATGGGGTCATCTCCATAGGTGTTGGATATTCCGCGAACTACCTGAGCGAGATACGAAAGAAAAAGCTCTCCACCCTTTATAACACCGCCCAGCTCTATTTCCGAAACGTTATGTTTCTCCCTGGACAGGAGGCCTATCTGATTGGCAGTGATGGGAAGTTGTGGTTAGATATCCCCGCCAGACTGAAATCCAAATCCATAGAAACTTCCTATATTGAGGGCTTTTTTTACGGCGATGTCACAGAGGAGAGGATCAGACAGCTAAGAGAGGGCATCGACACAAGTGAAGGCATCAACACGGATTTTGAGCCAAGGCTGATAAATATCGTGTTTCAGGAATGGTTTACAAGACATGGCACCTCTCCCCGATACTTTATTGTGATCCTCTTGGTTCTCACCATTATCTATATCGTATTTCTGAGACGGGAAGAATATGTCCTTTTTTCCACCGGATTGACCGCCATGGGTGTAGAGATGCTTATCATTTTTGCCTTTCAGGTCATTTACGGGTACATCTATCTGCAAATCGGCGCCATCGTCACTGCATTCCTCTTGGGTCTCCTGCCAGGTGCCGTGGTGGGCAATTCCTTGAAACGCACAGACACCTCAAGTCTGATGGTCTCGGAGGGGTTCCTCTTGTCTCTGCTGGTATTATTTTATGTCTGGGTTGCCTATCTGAGGAGTGAACTCCACCCTTTGTATTTCCTGGGTTTTGGCTTCCTCTTCTCCTTTTTGTGTGGATTTCAGTTTCCTGTTGTTGCAAAGATCATCGGCGAGAAGAGCAGTCCTGCGGCAGGGTGCCTTGCTGCCGATCTCTGTGGTGCCTCGGTGGGCACACTGGCTACCGGAACCATCTTGATACCCTTGTGGGGGATCAAATCTGCGGTTGTTTTCTTGATTCTTATAAAGATCTCAAGTAGTATGGTTGCCCCTTTTTGTAGAAGGAAGGAGTCTGGTTTGAGATGACCACCCTTGTGGTGCCCACCTATGTGGATAAACCTGAGGGGGGCAATCCACTGCAATCCTAGACCCAGGACTTGCCCGTTTACTTCTTCCAGAACTCAGGGGTCAGCAAGACGATGACCGTATAGATCTCCAGCCGACCCAGCAGCATGGAAAAGACCAGCACCCATTTACCGGCATCAGGGATAAAGAGATAGTGCTCTGAGGGTCCCACAATGCCCAGGCCCGGCCCTATGTTCCCGATGGTTGCCCCCACCGAGGCGATGGCCGAGACCATGTCAAGTCCCAGGCCTGCCATAACAAATGTGGCCACTACAAAAAGGGCCAGGTAGAGGATAAAGAATCCCCAGACACTACCCAGGACATCTTGAGGTACGGGTTTGCCGCCCAATTTGACAGTTGTGACCGCATGGGGATGGACAATCCGAAAGACCTGCTGATAGCTATGCCGCATGAGCAACATGACCCGCATCGTCTTCATCCCTCCCCCCGTAGACCCGGCCATTGCCCCCAGGAACATACAAATCAGTAATATCAACTGCGATAGGGCGGGCCACTTCTCGTAATCCGCGGTGACAAAACCTGTTGTCGTAATGATCGAGCCGACCTGGAAAGCGGCATGGCGGAATGCCTTGGCAAGAGAGGTGTAAACGGCCCCGTGAATATCCAGGGTGATGATAAGAGTAAATATGCCAACGAGGATAAGAAACGTGCGGCACTCTGAATCCTTGCCAAAGACCTTCAGATCTCCCTTGATGAGACGGTAATGGAGGGAGAAGTTGATCCCTGCAAAAAGCATAAACAGGATAAAGACAAAATCAAAGTAGACGCTGTCAAAATAGGCAATGCTGGCATTCTTTGTTGAAAACCCACCGGTTGGCATTGTGCAAAATGCATGAGAAACCGCGTCGAAGAAAGACATTCCCCCTCCAAAGAGCAGGCCTATCTCCACCACGGTAATCAAGACATAGACCTTCCAGAGTGTTTTTGCGGTCTCGGAGATCCTTGGTTTTAGTTTGTCCACGACCGGGCTGGGTATCTCTGCCCGGTAGAGCTGCATACCACCAACCCCCAAAAACGGCAGAATGGCAATGGAGAAGACGATAATCCCCATCCCCCCAAACCACTGGGTCTGGCTCCTCCACAGAAGGATTCCCTTGGGCAGAGACTCGATATCGGCCAGCACCGTGGCGCCGGTGGTCGTAAAGCCCGATACCGATTCAAAGTAGGCATTGGTAAAATCGGAGATGGTGCCTGACAGGAGATAGGGAAGAGTCCCAAACAACCCCGCCATTATCCACCCGAAGGCCACAATGGCAACACCGTCACGGTGGCTTAGCTGGTTGTTTCCCCGCCTTTTCGTGAAGATAAAGAGCAGGAGACCCACCGAAGATGTGATGAGCATAGAAGCGATCAACGCCCGGGTGCTTCCATCCCCATATATGAGGGAAACCACAAGGGGCGCAGACATGGAGATGCCCAGGGAGAAAACCAGTATCGCCACAAACCGCGTTATGACCCGCAGGTGCATCAGAAGTATTCCAGTTTGACAGTGAGGAGCTTCTCCAGTTTGGGCACCACCGGTTGAAGGGCGAAGATAATGAGGCGGTCCTTTGGCCTGATGATACTATCTCCCCGGGGAATAATGATTTCTTCACCGCGTACGATCGCCCCTACAATGGCACCTTTTGGAAATTTTACCTTGGAAAGCGGGACATCCACGATGTCGGAGGTCTCGAGGGCCTCGGCCTCTATGGCCTCTGCATGCTCGCCCTTGAGCGGGGCCACCGAAATAATCTTACCCCGTCTGATGTATTGAAGAATAGCCCTAACCGCAGAGAGCCTCGTGCTTACCACGGTATCTATCCCGATGGCAGAGACAAGGGGGATATAGCTCAATTTATTGAGCCGCGTGATAGTCCTCTTGGCACCCAGCCCTTTGGCGAGGAGGGAGATAAGGATATTGCTTTCTTCATCCCCGGTAAGGGCCACAACAAAGTCGACATCCCCGATATTCTCTTCCTGCAAAAGATCCTTGTCTGTCCCGTCGCCATTGATCACGATTACCCGCTCAAGCGTTTCGGAAAGGCTGGCACATCTCTCACTGTCTTTGTCAATGATTTTCGCGCTGACCCTGGTATTGTCAAGCGCTGTGGCTAGGGCCACAGCCGTTTCACCCGCACCTACGATAACAACCCTTCTGAGTGTTTCGGCCTTAAGATCAAAAAGCCGGGTCACCTGATCAAGCTCATCATTTCTGACCACCACGTAGACCAAATCATGCGCTTGGATGGTATCCGTCCCCCGTGGGATCAGCACCTGGTTTTTCCTGACGATTGCCCCCACAAGCAGTCTTTCTTCCGGTCCTTGAAAGGAAAGTAGCTGGCGACCGGCAAAAGGAGAATCTTTGGCCACAATAAGGCCGATGAGCTTTACCCTTCCCCCCACAAAGTCAATGACCTCAGAGGCACCCGGGACCTCCATCAGGCTCAGGATGGTATCCACCATGACCGAATGCGGATTGATGACATGGTCGATGCCCAGGATTTCTTGGGCCAGGAACTCGCCCTCGTCCAGGTATTCCATGTTTCGGATCCGCGCCACCTTGACCATGTACGGGTTAAGGTTTCGCGCCAGCATGCAGGCAATCAGGTTTACCTCATCGCTGTCCGTGGCAGCTACCAGCATGTCTGCCGCCGCAATCCCCGATTCCCTGAGTACCCGCGGGCTTGTCCCAGAACCCAGGAGTGCCTGGACATCCAGGTTTTCATTTATCCGCTTTATTTGCTCATGGTCCTTGTCAATAAGGACCACATCCTGGTTTTCCTCAGAAAGCCTCCGGGCGATGTGAAAACCTACCTCGCCCGCCCCGACGATGATAATCTTCACCTACGGTCTCCTCCGAACATGGTGTTCTGGAATCGGCAGTCTTGTGAAAAAAACGACTTTAATCATTAAGTCTTCAATCTTCAATAGTCAATAGTCAATTATCCCATCCTAGATTTGGCATCCCCGCGATAAATCCTCCCTATTGCGCCTTTCAGCTATTTTCTTCTGGACTCCCACCCTTGTTCAGACCAGGGGCAGGTTCTTTACCCCAAGACCCAGGCTCAACGCATGGGACGTGATCTCGGCCTCTGACCCAATCAATCGTCTAGACAATGGGAGATGAGGATGATATAAGAAATAACTTTTAAGGACTCCAGATCCTAATCAGGGCAGAAAGGGGAAGTATCTTATTGGGTCTTATTCAGAAAATTGGAAATGACTATGACCGAAGGGTCTTGAGAGAATACGTCGATAGGTTTTCAAAGGCCAGGGTCCTTGTGATCGGCGATATCATCATGGATGAGTATGTCTGGGGCAATGTCTCTCGGATTTCTCCTGAAGCCCCGGTGCCGGTGGTAGAGGTCAAAAGGGAGACAAGAATGCTCGGGGGGGCTGCCAATGTAATCCGCAACCTCGCCACCCTTGGCGCCAAACCCATTTTATGCGGTGTGATAGGGAAGGATAGAACCGGCCGCAAGATCCTTGACGAGATCGCGCGGATGCACCTAAGCGCAGATGGTATTGTCACCGAGGGAGATAGACCCACTAGCATCAAGACAAGGGTTGTGGCCCATGACCAGCAGGTGGTCCGTTTTGACCGAGAAAGCCGGGCAGAGATCAGACCCAGGAGCATAAAAAGACTCCTTGGCTTTATCGAAAAAAACCTAGACAGCATTGATGCAATTGTGGTCTCTGATTATGGCAAGGGGGTTATTTCTGCCCCCCTGATGAAGGGCCTTAGAGAGCTGGTCCAGGATGACTCTGTTGTGATCGCCGTTGATCCAAAGACGGGCAATTTTGAGTATTACCACGGTGTGGATGTGATCACACCCAACCACCATGAGGCCGGCATCTTTTGCCGCTTTGAGGTCCTGGACCAAGAAACCCTGGTTCGGGCAGGCAGACACATGCTCAGGGAACTCGATTGTCGCTCAGTCCTTATCACCCAGGGTAAAGAGGGAATGACACTCTTTGAGAACGGAGGGGATATCATCCATATCCCCACCGTCGCCAAAAAGGTCTACGACGTCACAGGAGCCGGTGATACGGTGATTGGGACCTTTTCTCTGGGCCTAGCCTCCGGCCTGGACTTGAGGTCCGCGGCTATCATCTCCAACTTTGCCGCAGGGATCGTCGTGGGTGAGGTGGGAACCTCTGCCGTCGGTGCGGAGGACCTGAAAAGGGCGATCTGGGATAAGGTATGATTGCAACTTCTCAAAAGAGAATCCATCGGAAGTGTTTTGCCCTCCAGGAGCAGGACTTAGACCTGGGGAATATATGGGCCCTGACCGGTATGTCCCCTCCTCAGTATATTAACAACCGTGAGTAGGTCATCGATCGTCAAGCTTGGATCATCAATCAGATGAGTCACCCTCGTGAACCAGTGCCTGCCAAGATTATCTCAAGCCTCTTTTCACCTGAAAGGGGGTGTATCGAAAGCGTTCTTGTTCAGGTCTCAGAGATATTCGGGCCTGTGGACTGGGTAAGTCCTGAACTATTCTTTGACAGGACAAGATATTATGCCAGGGAAATGGGTTGGCCGCTTTATCGACGATTCATTTCCTTTGAGAGACTGCTCCCCCCGGATCGGCTCGTAGAGATAAAGCTGAGGTCAAATGAGATCGAGAAACAATACCTGCACGAGGGCAAGAGAAGGATAAACATCGACCCTGGCTATATCTCCCCTGAAAGACTGATCCTGGCAACCGGAAAGAATTATGTCCATCGTGTCTACCTGTCAAAGGGGATCTACGCAGACCTCACCCTCATCTATCAAAAGGGGAGCTTCAAGCCGGTTTCATGGACCTATCCCGATTATGCAGATCCTGAGGTCATTGGATACCTCAACGGGGTGAGAAAACGATATATGGAACAGTCAAGGGAGATGAGACGCATTGTTTAAGAGTATGACGGCCTACGGCAGGGCTGAGTATCTGTTGGGTGATTCATTATTCGTCGCAGAGATCAGGTCACATAATAATCGTTACAGGGATATCATCCTGAGAATCCCCAAGAACTACCAGGTACTGGAAGAGGAACTGCGCACCATCGTCTACTCAAGGATCAAGAGGGGACGAATAGAGGTGTCTATCCAAATGGAAGGTAGCGGCTCCCCGGAGCCTTATGGCCTTGAGCTCAATGTGGCCTTGGTGGACTCTTATCTAAAGATATTCAATCAACTGGCAGAGCGATTCGGCCTTGATCAACAGGTTCAAGCACAGACCATCTGCCAGATGAAGGATGTAATTATCTTCAAGCCCGAAGCGGTGGATCTGGAAAAGGTTAGACCCGGTTTTCATGAGGTTTTGAAAAAGGCCATTGACTCTCTCGAGCTTATGAGGACCAAAGAAGGGAGGGCCATTGAGGCCGATTTTCAAAAAAGGCTTGACCTGCTCGAACAATATCTCGACGAAGTCGAAAAACGGGCCCCCAGTCTGGTCGAAGAATACCGAAACAGGCTCAAGGACAATATCGATCGGATGCTGCGGGACATGACTGTGGATAAAGCCCGGCTCGCACAGGAGGTGGCAATCTTTGCCGAGAGGTCGGACATCACAGAGGAAATTGTACGTACGAAAAGCCACCTGAGTCAGTTTCGCGACTATCTCTTGGATGATGACCCCGTTGGAAGGAGGCTGGATTTCCTGATTCAGGAGATCAACAGGGAAGTAAACACCCTGAGCGCAAAGGCCTCTGATTCGTTCATTTCCAAGACAGTGGTGGAAATAAAGGCAGAACTTGAAAAACTGAGGGAACAGGTCCAGAACCTGGAATGAAAGGAGATTAGTCCATGAGTCCTAAGCTCGTCAGTATCGGCTTTGGGAATTCTGTCGTCTCCAGACGCGTCATTGCCATTATCTCTCCGAACGCCGCCCCCATCAGGCGACTCCGCGACGAGGCCAAACAGGAAAAGCGGCTGATAGATGCCACACAGGGAAGACGCACCCGATCTGTGCTTATCACAGACAGCAATCATGTCATCCTCTCGGCCATTCAATCAGAGACCATTGCCCAGCGGTTTAGTCCAGAGGGTACCCTGAGCGCCGAAGACCTGGATGAGTGAGCATGGCAGGTCTACTTTTTGTCTTCTCTGGACCGTCTGGCGCAGGCAAGTCCACGATCATAAGGGCACTGAAAAGAAGGCTCGGGGGTTTTGGCTATTCCATTTCCCATACCACCCGTAAGGCGCGGGGGGATGAAAAGGACGCCCTCGATTATCATTTTGTGGATCGTGCGACCTTTAAACACATGGCAGAAACGGGGGCCTTTGTGGAATGGGCCAAGGTCTATGATGACCTTTACGGGACCTCCTATGCGAGCATACAAGACCAAATCGCCTCCGGGTGCGATATCCTGCTGGATGTCGACCCCCAGGGGGCAAAGAATATAAAGAAGCGATTTAAAGACAGCGCACTCATCTATGTACTTCCCCCTTCGTTGGAGATCCTTGAAAACCGGCTTAGGGGACGCGGCGCTGATGGCGATGGCGTGATAGAGTACAGGATGAACGAGGCCCCTGGTTTGATAAAGGAGTGCGTCTGGTATGATTATGTCATCGTCAATGATGACCTCGAAAGTGCCATTGAAGAGGCCAAGGCCATTGTTATATCCGAGCGGTGCAGGACAACCAGGAAATTACCTGGCATCAAAGGGATTTTTGATATCTCCCCTCTCTGAACTGCACCAACGGGTTATCCCCTTTTCTCAGCACCTTGAGATCTCCTATCAACTTTCACCTGTCGTATCAATTTAACTTTTTGAAAATTGGCACTTGGCGAGGGGTATGGGGGTTCCGTTTTGAAGGGTGTATCCCTGCCTGAGGCAGACAAGCCTGCCTGAGGCAGACAAGCCTGTCTGAGACCGTTAGAGAGCGTTAAGAAATCAC
>CAZXCQ010000040.1:0-30352 GCA_964639275.1 uncultured Desulfobacteraceae bacterium
TCTTGTCATTTTCCCTGACCCTGAACGCTGAACCCGGAACCTGTGAACGCATACACAAAAACAAAGGAGGTGGTAATTTATGAAAAGATTATTCTTGATTCCAATGTTTGCCGTAGTGTTGGGTGGGTTGGTTTTGGGTGTTTGTACCGGACCGGCTTTAGCAAAAAAGGCCATAGAACTAAAGCTTTCTCACATGGACCCCGCCGGTTCCAAGGTTGACAAGGTTTTTCACCGGTGGGCCGATAAGATAAAGAAGGATAGCAAGGGCAGACTTAAGATCCGGATCATTCCCGGAGCGGTCCTGGTCAATGCATTTGAGACCTATCAGGGTGTCGAGAAGGGCGTTACCGATATCGGTGGGAGTTTTCGCTATTCTCGAAAAGGTGCGGAACTGACGGGACTCATTTCCATGTTTTTTGCCGGGATACCGGATGGGGCTACCAGCACACGTATTCTGGACGAGATACGGAAGAAGTTTCCCGCCTACGATAAAGAATGGCAGGGAGTCAAGGAGTTGTTTGTGATCGCCATTGGTCCTGCCACCCTCGTCACCAAATCAAAGCCGCTTCGTACCCTGGACGATATCAAGGGTTTACAAATAAGGATCCCAGTAAGGGAGGCAGCTGAAATGCTCCAGGCACTGGGAGGGACTCCAGTTGGTATGCCGATGAGTGAATTGCTGATCAGCCTGCAAAAAGGCACAGTGGATGGCGCCAGTGTTCAACTGTATGCCATTGAATCATTCAAGCTCGCTCCCATGGCAAAGTACTGCACACTCTTTAGCCTGTATAACCCTTCCAACTACTTTGTCGCAATGAACTGGGATCGCTGGAAGGAACTCCCCCCGGACCTCCAGAAAGTGATCGATGATAGTCGCGAATGGTTCAAGGCAGAAATGGTGAAGGCCTATGATAACGGGGACAAGGGCAGTGTTGGCTGGGCCAAAAAGAAGGGGATGAAGTTCACCAAACTCAGCCCGGAGGAGCGAAAAAAATGGCTTGGGGTCATAGGGCCTGTCCAGGATCGCCTGGCAAAAGACCTTGACAGCAGAGGATATCCGGCGACGGAAGTACTCAAGTTTATACGCGAACGTATGGACGAATACATCAAATAAGATCAGAGAGCAGTTTCTAGTCTGCATATTTCCGCTCTCCCGGGCCACAGCGAGGCTTGGGAGAGCGGGTCGCAATAGCATTTATTGCAAGGCCCGGAGGATACGGAGCAACAGTAGCCCTGGGCAGAGGTGAATATGAGTGATGCCCCGGCAGGGGGAGGGGGTTTTGAGAGATGTCTTTTTGGCTGAAACTTGATCGGTTGGTCATGAAGACGGTGATTATAATCGCCGGTGTTTGCCTGGTAATCATGGTGGGTTGTGTTGTTGCCAACGTTATTGGCCGTGGTCTTTTTGAGGCACCCATATATGGAACGGTCGAGATTGTTAGCCTGGGCGGACTTTTTGTGATCTCCTTTGCTATCGGCTATACAGAACGAAAAGAAAGCCATATTGTTATTCGGATACTGGTCAGCAGGCTCCCGGAGCGGATTCGGTCAGTTCTGGCGGCTGTCAGTTTCTTTTTCACCCTGTGTATCGTTGCCCTGCTGGTATGGGGTGGTTTTTGGATGGCCATGGATGATGCGACAACACCCGGCGCCACGACGTATGTGCTCCATCTGAGCAAGGCCCCCTTTAGATTTACCTGGGTTGTGGGTTGTCTGGTCCTCTGGGGATTTCTTTTCCACCACTTTATTGAGGCGCTGGGTCAGGTGAGGAAAAAATGAGCCCGTTTACGATCGGTATTATTGGTATACTTGTTGTCCTTTTCCTGCTGTTTTGTGGGTTTCCAATTGGCTTTGCCATGATGCTGGTGGGCTTTTTCGGGACCACGTATTTGGTCAATTCGACTGCGGCACTTCATGTGATAGCGACTGAACCGTTTAACGTCATATCCAGTTACGATTATCAGGTACTCCCCCTCTTTTTGCTGACGGCCTCTGTCTGCCTCAGCGCAGGGCTGGGCAGAAGCCTCTTGAGGCTGGCCTACAACCTGGTGGGACGTCTTCCTGGCGGTCTAGCAATGGCTACCATCGGGGCATGCGGTCTCTTTTCTGCTGTCAGCGCATCGAGCATTGCCACAGCGGTCACCATAGGGACGGCGGCCATACCTGAAATGAGATCATACAAATACGACAGTGCGCTGGCTACCGGTTGTGTTGCGGCTGGCGGGACGTTAGGCATACTTATCCCGCCAAGCGCGATCCTCATTATTTATGGAATTCTCACCGAGACATCAATCGCCGAGCTTTTTATCGCCGGTATGATTCCCGGGGTGATCCTGACGTTGCTGTTTATGGGGATGATTTACGTCCATGCACGACTGAAACCCACGCTTGCCCCCCCGGGACCGAGTACGAGCATAAAAGAAAAGCTACTGGCTCTCAGCGAGTGTACCGAAATCGGGGTGTTGATCGTGTTGGTACTGGCGGGAATTATTATTGGCTGGTTTACTCCCACCGAAGCCGGGGGGATTGCGGCCTTTGGCAGTATCATCGTAACGCTCATCCGAAGACGGCTTACCTGGCAAGGATTCAAAGATGCTATTGTGGATACCGTGATAAACACAGGGATGATCTTCATGGTCTTGATCGGTGCGTTTGTCATGAATACCTTTATCGCCATGAGCACCATCCCCATGGAGCTCGCAGAGATGGTAACCGGTTTCGGATTGCCTCCCCTCTTTGTGATAGGGCTGATCATGGCATTATATGTGGTACTTGGCTGTGTGATTGACACGATGTCCATGATCTTTCTGACCATCCCCATCTTCTTTCCCGTGGTCACAAACCTAGGCTTTGACGCCGTATGGTTTGGGGTAATTATTGTGCTGGTCACGGAGATCGCAATGATTACCCCACCGATCGGTATGAATGTCTATGTTATTGGCGGGATTGTCAAAGATGTGCCCATGGAGGTCATCTTCAAGGGGATATTGCCTTTCGTAGTGGTGGAGATCGCCTTTGTGATCTTCCTCATTGCCTTCCCTCAGGTGGCACTATTTTTGCCCGGTGTGATGAGGTAGGCCCAAAGATCCTCCGTCATCCCGATACTCCCCCTGTTAGCAAAAGGCTAAAGGGAGGGTGCCTTTACAGGTCTATCAAAGTCAGTTTCTAGATATAGTATGGAAATTTACTCCAGAAATCCTTGTCGTGTTCCTGCCAGTCAGGGCCGAATTTTTTGTCATAAAAGGAGGCAAACCGGTCAAACCAGCGCCACCAGAAATTCTTGCCCTTCTCCTTTGCTTCCAGAATATCATCAAGAAAGGTCCCGATGTTGACGATCTCTTCCTTGGGGATATAGCTGGCAGCCCCCTTCTTGTATGATTTCACGGTATCTTCAGGGCTGAGGGCATGGGCCGTCAACATGACTGCTATGATGTCTCGCTCGTTGGCAATATCCAGGAGCTTGTAACCGTCAACTCCCATGATGTCCAGGATCGCGATATCAAAGTATTTGGTTTCAAGCAGTTCTTTTGCCTCTTCAAAGGTCTTTGCCTCATCCACATAACAGGTGGAGAGGAGTTCTTTTAGTGTCTCAAGAACATCGGGTTCATCGTCTACAACAAGAACCCTCTTTCCCTCCAAGCGTTTTAAACTCTTCATCTGAACACTCCCTCCTCCGGGTTCTAAACCTATTGATAACCCGGCAATATGTATGATAACAGGGCAGATTTCGTCAAGAAAAAACTGGGACCAGCCCACAGCTTCTGAGCCGCAAAGCTCTCTCAGACGATTTCCAATCGATACCTGATCGTGTAACGGGTGAGGATTTCGTCTACCTTTTCTTTGATTTGGTCAGTTGAGGCCTTTGAACCCTTTTTGACGCTGATGGTGGCGAGCGAGCCGTGGACCTTGTCCTCACTGACCGTTACCTCAACCGAATCAACAATATCTCGTAAGAGGTCAAGTTCAGCCTGGTAGACCCCCTTGATGGCCTCCCAGCGCAAGGCCGGTTTAAATATTTTGCCCACGGGGGTAAGCGGCATCTGATCGAGGATAAAGACCTGTTTTGGGACGGCGGCGCGTTCACCCACTTGCTTTTTGAGATAGTCGAGGATCTGCTCTTCCGAAAGATCCGCGCCTTCCTGGAGTTGGACATAGGCGACGGGGATCTCTCCAGCGTGGGGATCAGGCCGGCCAACCGCGGCCGCAACCTGCACCCCTTCAAGCCGATAAAGCGGCTCTTCGATGGCTGCGGGATCAATATTGTGGCCGCCCCGGATGATCAGTTCTTTCTTTCGGCCCGTCAGCCAGAAATAGCCGTCCGAGTCTTGTCGTCCAAGGTCACCCGTATTAAACCACCCCTCCTTTGCCCAGATCCCCTCGTTATGGGCCTCGTCAAGATAGCCATTAAAGACATTGGGTCCCTTTATGCAGATAGAACCGATCTCATCGGTCCCGGCCTCGCGGACAAACTTGTTCTCTTCGTCAACGACAAAGACCTTCATCTGATTGTATGGAAGCCGGATACCAATGGATCCGATCTTCTGCTCCCCATAGTAAGGGTTAACCGAAGAGGCACAGGCCCCCTCGGTGAGGCCATATCCCTCTATGAGCTTCATGCCGGTGTGGGCCTCAAAACGTTTGAAAAGCTCCACCGACAGGGGGGCGGCCCCACAGACGGCGTAGCGAAGTGACGAAATGTCGGCATCGCCCTTTGGGATATCCAGGAGGACCGAGAGGACCGTTGGAACCGATGAAAAGGTAACCGCCTTGTAGTACTCCACGATCTTATAAAAGTTCTGCATGACCGACGGGTCCCGGTAGCCCAGCACGCCCAGGATAACCACGTGGCCCCCATAGGAGAAGGGTGCAGAGCCGGTCACCGTGGTCGCGTTGACGTGAAAAAGGGGGAGCCCGCACAGACACGTCTCACCGGTCCTCAGATCAACGCCCTTTGACATGACAAAAGACATCGCGGCCTCATTAAAATGGGTGTGTGGTGCAAGTTTGGGGGTCCCCGTGGTCCCGCCCGTGTGGTACATGGATGCCATGTCCTGCGGGTCGATCACGCGACCCGAATCCAGTTTGTCGCCGTTGTACCGGCTTACCATTTCGTCATAGCCATAGATCCCCTCATTCTCATCGCTGGGTCCCATGACCCGGATAATCGCCTTGAGATCAGGCAGGTCTTTTCGCACGACAGAGACCTTTTCCCAGATGTCGGATCCCTTAAATTGGCCCAAGGCCACCAGGACCCTGGTCCCGGCAGCCAGGCAGATATCCCTGATGGTGGAGGCTTCCAGCAGTGGGTTTATGGGGTTCACGATCCCGGCGGCCTCCCCTCCCCACAGGATGTAATGGGTCTGGGGGAGGTTGGGAAGGAGGTAGGAAACCACGTCCCTCGGGCCGATTCCTATATCATAAAATAGGTTTGCCGTTTGTGTGACCCGCGACAGGAATTCACCATAGGTTACCCGAGTTGGGGTCTTATAGTGTTCACCCGAAAGAAAAAAACTGATGGCGCCTGCATCCGGGTCAATAGACGCCCCATGTTTTATCAGATCGTAGGTGTTAAAAAATTCCATACGCTCTTCGATAGGGACCTTTTCAAATTCTTCCACATCTGCCACCGTCCTGATTTTGAGTTTCTCCATGGATTTTTCCTCCTCCTTTTGCAGACGTTCAACGGGGTTATGGGGTAACTTCTCAAACTGTAACACAAGCCCTTTGAAACCCGGGCAATGGGGATTCCGAACCCCCATTGCCCTCTCCAAGTGCCAATTTTGAAAAAAGCTAAGTTCATACCTCCCAGATATCGTCAGGTGGCTGGGCTTCAACTTCTCCCTCGATGAGCCTGGCAAAGAGTGCACTTTCCTCCCTGATCAACTTGCGATAGAGATGGTAAAAAAAGACGCTCATGAGCTCTCTTCCCCGTATACCCCGTTCCAGGTTTTGTTCGGGTGTGAACTTGTCCAGACTGGTCTGGAGGAAATTCATGTGCGCTATCACGGCTATTTCCCGAAATTTTTCCGTATAGCCCCTGACATATTCAGGGTCAAAACCGTCTTTGGGTCCGAAACCGGCCCGATCCATATCAACCATTAGTTTTCCAATAATGACATCATCCTGGGAATAGACCTTCTGCCCATTACGCAATTCGGCGGTGATAACCCCCCACCTTTCAAATCTGGCCAGCCATTTGGGTCCAAGACCGGTTGTCTGACAGAAGGCCTCCTCCCCCACGATTTCGTTTTCGAGGAGCTGATCAACGGGTCTAAAATACTCGGTCCGCAGCTCCAGGAGCGACTGCAGTTCGGGTGACTTGCTGTGATGCTTTACGATCTTTTTGATGAGGGAGAGGGGCAGGAAAAAGTGATCCTGGATTTGCTTGATCAGATGGATTCGTTCTACATGGCCCTTGTTATACTCCGCCACGTTCTTGGCCTTTTTCCGGGGTTTGGGGATGAGGCCTTCGCGAACATAGTAATGGATGGTCTCTTTAGGAACTCCGGTCTTTTTGGAAAGCTCGCTGATCTTCACTTTTGCACGCAGGTTTGGGTTGACGAGTGGGGTCAGGAGATAGCAAGTGAAATGAATGGTATTCAATCCGAGAGACCTTGTCAACAAAGATTTTGCCCCTAACATCGAAATTATTTTATTGACAATATTATCAATAAAATTATAGGGTTTGATGTCTCATAGGCCCCCAGGTTTTTCATTGAGCGTATAGCAATACTACACAGAAGGCATTGGGACAAAAAATGTCCCATGCGTTCGCCGAAGTCTTTCGGACATTCAGGAATTCAGGGGACAAAAAAGATGGATAATAGACCCTGGCAACGCCACTATGACTATGATGTGCCCACCACGATCCGCTACCCCAGGATACCGGCCCACCAGTTGATGCAGGTCTCGCTAAATGCCTATCCTGACAAGCCGGCCCTCAACTTTTATGGCACCGAGACCACCTTCTGGGAGTTGCGGGAACAGGTCCTGCGAATGGCCAGTGCCCTGGGGGGCCTGGGTGTCCGAAAGAACGACCGGGTCGGGCTGCACCTTCCCACCTCTCCCCAGTATGTCATCGCGTATCATGCCACCCTGAGCCTTGGGGCCATTGTCGTGAATCTCAATCCCATGTATACGACCGAAGAGCTAAAGGCCCTGGTCCAGGATACCGGGATTACCACGCTGGTGACCTTTGGCATGATGCTCCCGATTATTAGACCCCTGTGTCAGGCCGTGGAGATCCCCCGGGTTGTGGTAACCAAGATCACTGACTTCATCGATGGTATGGGAAAGAGCACCCCGGAGGAACTGGAACTGGAGGAGGGCTGGCACCATTTTTCCCTTCTTCTGGAGGGTTGCTCTGATCAGCGGGTCCCCCGGGTGGAGATCGCTCCCACGGATCCCGCCCTGATCCAGTTTACCGGAGGGACCACCGGAATCCCCAAGGGGGCGGTCCTGACCCACGCCAACCTGGTGGCCGCGACCTTGCAGATCTCGCTGTGGGGCGGGAGCACAGCCAGGCTCACCCCGCCCGAGAGGCGCTCTGTTATGGCCGTGCTCCCCTATTTTCATGTCTATGGCACAATTGTCGTCATGAGCTGGGCGCTCTTTAACTGCTCCACCCAGATACTGGTCCCGCGGTTTGAAATCGAAGAGTTTATGGGGATCCTGGGAGGATTTGATGAGATTGCCTTTTTCCCTTCTGTCCCCACCATGATCAACGCCATCATAAACCACCCCAAGGCCCCCGAGCTGAATCTGGATCGGAAACTGGGTATGTTGAACTCGGGTGCTGCCCCCATGCCGGTGGAACTCATCGATCAGGTTACGGACATGGGAATCTTCTACACCGAGGGATGGGGAATGAGCGAGACCACCTCGCTGGGGATAAGCAATCCGCTTCTGGGCCTAAAGAAAGTCGGGAGCATTGGTGTCCCCTGGCCCGACACGGATGTGAAGCTGGTGGACGTTGATGAGGGAAAAGAAGAGGTGCCCAGGGGAGAACCGGGGGAGATCGTGATCAAGAGTCCCCTGGTCATGAAGGAATACTGGAATAACCCGGAGGAGACCGCCGGGCAACTCAAGGATGGATGGCTTTCCACGGGCGATATCGCGGTGCGTGACGAGGACGATTATTTCTTTATCGTGGACAGAAAAAAGGATATGATCATCGCAGGGGGTTACAATATCTACCCCCGCGAGATCGACGAGGTACTCTATCAGCATCCCAAGATCCAGGATGCCGTTGCGGTTGGGGTGCCTGATGCGTACCGGGGAGAGACGGTAAAGGCCTTTGTTGTCCCGAAGGAAGGAGAATCGTTAAGCGAGGAAGAGATATTCGAATTTTGCAAGGATAGGCTGGCTGCATACAAGAGACCAAAGCTCGTGGAGTTTAGGGATTGCCTTCCCAGGTCGGTGGTGGGGAAGATCCTCCGCAAGGAACTGCGGGCCCAGGAAGAGGCCAGGCGGAAAAAAACGTAAGGATTTTGGAATGCGGAATGCGGAGTGCGGAACGAACCACTATCAACGGGCAACGAGTAACGGGCATCCGGCATCCAATAGGTAATGCCAGAAAAGGAGGGAAATCATAGAGCATGAAAACGGATTATAAGACCATACAGGTAAAAATTGATGATGGGGTGGCTGTATTTACCATCAACAACCCGCCGGTAAACCAGATGTCACCGCAACTGAACCAGGACTTTGCCGAGGTCATTGACGAGGCCTACGCCGATGATAAAGTAAAGGCCATTGTACTGACCGGGACCGGGAGGAACTTTATTGCGGGGGCGGATATCACCAAATTTCAGGAGGTGAAGGTCACGGATAGGGATGAGGTCTTTTCCAGGGCCCTGGCCGCGGCCCGGTTTATCAGCGGGCTTGAGATCGGGCCAAAGCCCGTGGTTGCGGCCATCAATGGCAACTGCCTGGGCGGGGGTCTGGAGACGGCCATGGCCTGCCATTATCGGGTCGCGGCCGAAGGGGTCAACCTGGGACAGCCCGAGGTACAGATAGGCGTCATCCCCGGGGCGGGCGGGACACAGAGACTCCCCAGGCTCATCGGCCTGCCCAATGCCATTGAGATGATCACCGTGGGAAGGCCGATCAAGTCTGAAAAGGGGCTTGACCGGGGGCTCGTCGATGAGGTCGTCCCCCAGGAAAGGCTGATTGAGACCGCCATAAAGGCCGCTCGCCGCTTTATTTCAGGGGAGTTGAATCAGAAGATGCGGACAACCCGTAACATCAATCTGCGGATTCCGAGCGCCGCAGAGAAAAAGGCCCTGATCGGTTTTACCAAGGCCATGACCGCGCAAAAGGCCAAGGGCTACATCGCTCCTTTTAAGGCCATCGAGGCGGTGGAGAAGGGTTTGAGCTATGACATCGATGCCGACATCGAGAGGGAGGTGGGGCTTTTTAGCGAGTGCCTCGTCTCTGATGTGGCCCAGAACCTGATCGGCATATTTCTCAACACCCGCGCTGCCGGCAGGCTTCCGCGCATCAAAGACATCGCGCCGGCCAAGATCAAGAAGGTGGCCATGCTGGGCGGTGGCGTCATGGGATCGGGTATTGTCAACCTCCTGCTTAACGGGGGGTTTGAGACGGTGCTCTGGGATATCAACGATGCGGCCATCAAGAAAGGGGTGGCGGAGACCCGAAAGACATTTGAATATCCCATCAAGAAAAAGAAGATGAAGCAGGCGGACCTGGATACCATGATCGACAACCTCCTGACCACCACAACCGCATTGGAAGATGTAAAGGGTGTGGACCTGGTCATTGAGGCGGTCCTGGAAGACATGAAGATCAAACAAGAGATCTGGAAGCGGCTGGAGGGGATCTGCCGGCCTGATGTGATCTTTGCGACCAATACCTCGGCCCTCCCCATCACTGAAATGGCCTCGATCCTGGCCGACCCGGGCCGGATGATCGGGCTCCATTTCTTTAACCCGGCACACCGGATGCAGCTCCTGGAGATCATCTGCGCCGAGAAGACCTCTGATCAGACCCTTGCCACCAGTGTGGGATTTGCCCGGGCCATCAGGAAGATTCCCATCGTGGTCAATGATGGCCCCGGGTTTTATGTGTCAAGACAACTGGGGGGTCTCTTTGGAGCGGCCGTCTTTCTGACTGCCGACGGGGTGGATGGAGCGGTCATCGAAGAGGCCATGATCGATTTTGGCATGCCGATGGGACCGGCGACCCTGGCCGATCTCACCGGGATCGATATCAACTACCATGTAAACAAGACCTTTGAGAAGAGACTCGGGGAACGTTACAAGGTACACCCCCTTACCGAGGTGGTCTATAAAACCGGTTGCTATGGTCGGAAGACCGGCGCGGGCTACTTTGACTACAGTGGCGATCAGCCTGTCCCCAACCAAAAGGTCGTGGAGGCCGTACAGGGGTATCTCAAGGAGAAGGGTGTCACCCCAAAGGAGATGTCCAAACAGGGGGTGGTGGATACCATGCTCGCCCTTGGTATCAACGAGGCCGCCCTTATGATGGAGGAGGGCATCTGCGACCGGCACCAGGACATGGACCTCGCCATGATCTATGGCACAGGGTTTCCGCCTTACAGGGGCGGTATTCTCCGCTATGCCGACAAGTGGGGTCTAAGAAATGTCTACAAGAAACTCTCAGAGCTTGAGAAACAATACGGGGTGCGGTTCAAACCCGCTGAGATGATAAAGGAGATGGCCGAGTCTGGAAAGACGTTCTACCAGAATTGATGCAAATCCAAAATCCAAAATCCAAAATCGCATAAGGAGGTTTATGATGAAAGAGGTCGTAATCGCAGGCTATCTGAGGACAGCGCAGTCACGTTCAAGGCCAAATGATCCGGCCAGGGACTGGTTTTGCAAGATGAGGGGGGATGAACTCCTGGCCAAGTTGTTGCCGGAGGTGATCAAGCGGGCGGGGATCGAACCCGGGGAGATCAACGATTTTCTGGTGGGATGTGCCACGGCTGTCAGCGAGCAGTGGGCGTATGGTGGACGCACCCCCATATTCCTTGCCAATTTGCCCGAGACCATTCCCGCCAAGTTTGTAGACCAGCAGTGCGGGTCGGCCATGGCGGGCATCCATATCGGATTTATGGAGATTGCCCAGGATTTTGCCGATATCGTACTGATCGGCGGTTACGAACATATGACCCGGGTCCCCATGGGGGGAGTCCTCGTAGACAGGGGGATCATCGTCCCCAACATGACCCTCTTCCTGGATCCCTCCTACCAGCACTGGGATATGATGACCACCATGAACATGGGGCTCACCGCAGAGAAACTCTTTGCCCAGACAGACTTTACCAAGGAGGACATGGACAGGTGGGGAGCCCGCTCCCACCAGCATGCGGCCAAGGCCCAGGCCGATGGTTTCTTTGATGGTGAGATCATGCCGATCGAAGCGGAACAGGCCGATGGGACGGTGATGACCGTGGACAAGGACCAGGCCGTGCGGGGAGATGCCACCGTCGAGGGCATGGCAGATCTCAGACCCGCATTCAAGAAGGATGGTGTGATAACTGCGGGGAACTCATCTCCCCTCAATGCCGCAGCGACCTCCATGGTGCTCATGTCCAAGGAGACGGCCAGGAAGAAGGGAATCAAACCCATGGCTACGATCCGCTCCATCGGTTTTGCGGGTGTGGATCCGACCATCATGGGTGTAGGGCCGGTGCCGGCGAGCCAGAAGGCGCTTGACAAGGCCGGTCTAAAGGCCTCCGAAATAGATTTCTGGGAGATCAACGAGGCATTCTGCATTGTTGCCCTGAACTGCATCAAAGAGCTGGGGCTCGACCCTGAAAG
Organism: uncultured Desulfobacteraceae bacterium; assembly: GCA_964639275.1. Taxonomy (GTDB): domain Bacteria; phylum Desulfobacterota; class DSM-4660; order Desulfatiglandales; family Desulfatiglandaceae; genus CAZXCQ01. The sequence goes on from CAZXCQ010000040.1 coordinate 11,808, forward strand.
GGTCAATGTCATGGGCGGCGGGACGGCCATTGGTCACCCATTGGGGGCAACCGGGATCCGTCTGACCGGCACCCTTGCCCGTATCCTGGAGGCAAAGGGCGGACGTTACGGGTGTGCCAACGCGTGTGTCGGCGGCGGACAGGGCGTGGCCACCATTATTGAAAGGGAGGAGTACGACTGGTAACCAGCAGAGTTCTAAAAAGAGGTCTCCCACCGGGTTTCGGCCCGGAGAGCCCGTATCCCCTATGCGCCCGAGGCAGGCGCCGGCTGAGAGATATGAGGCCACAAGTGTGGCAGACACAGGAGAAATAAGATGGGAATCAACTATTTCAACCGTGATGCCAGGGATTTGAAGTTTGTGCTCTTTGAGTACCTGGACATCGAGAAACTCTTGTCCTATGGGGCCTACCAGGACTTTTCAAGAGAGGACTTCAGCATGATTATTGATGAGGCCATCAAGGTCTGCCGCGAGGTGATCGGTCCGACCATGCAGGACGGCGACCGGGAGGGCTGCACTTACAAAGACGGTGTGGTCAAGGTGCCGGCCTCTTTTCATGAGTGCTGGAAGGTCCTGGCAGAAAATGGGTGGATGGCCGCCTCCAGCAGGCCGGAGTTCGGGGGACAGGGTCTCCCGGCCACGGTCGGGGGGCTCCTGGGAGAGCTCTTCGCCGGGGCCAACATGGCCTTCCAGACCTATCCCGGGCTGGCTGTGGGCAACGGTCGGCTCATCGAGAATTTTGGTACAGACGAAGACAAGGCCCTCTTTGTGGAGAAGATGTATACCGGCGTATGGGGCGGCACCATGTGTCTGACCGAGCCGGACGCCGGGTCGGATGTGGGGTGGTTGCGGACCAAGGCGATCCCTGATCCGGAATCGGGTGATCCACGTATTTACAGGATTGAGGGTACAAAGCGGTTTATTACGTGCGGCGAACATGATCTGACCGAAAACATCATTCACCTCCTGCTGGCCAGAATTGAAGGTGCTTCCCCGGGGACGAAGGGGATCAGCCTCTTTATCGTCCCCAAGATCTGGGTAAATCCGGATGGCTCCCTGGGAGAGGCCAACGATGTCTCCTGTGGGGGTATCGAGCACAAGATGGGTATACACGGCTCCTCCACCTGCACCCTGAACTTTGGGGAGAACGGCAAGTGCCGGGGGATTCTCCTGGGTGAGCCCCATTCCGGAATGGCCAAGATGTTCCAGATGATGAACGAGGCCCGGATGGGCTGTGGTGTGCAGGCCCTGGGACTGGCGGCAAGCGCCTACGACACGGCCCGAACCTATTCCAAGGAACGGGTCCAGGGGCCGCTTTTTACCAACCGGGACGCCAACCGGGTGCCGATCATCCAGCACGAGGACGTCCGCCGGATGCTCATGAGCCTCAAGGCGGGCACTGAGGCCATGCGTGCCATGATCGGCAAACTTTTTTATTTTATTGATATTCACGGGAACGACCCCGATGAGGCGAGTCGCAACGATGCGGGGCTCCAGGTAGAGCTCTTCACCCCCCTGGTCAAGGCATACTGTACAGACCTGGGGTATCAGCTCACCCGTGATGCCATCCAGGTCCTGGGTGGGGTAGGGTTTTGCAGCGAGTTCCCGGTGGAGGAATATGCCCGTGACATCAAGATCCTCTCCATATGGGAAGGAACCAACTATATCAACTCGCTCGATCTGGTGGGCCGGAAGCTCAATATGGAGGGAGGCAAGGTCTTTCAGTGGTGGATCGAAGGCGTTATGGCGTTCACCGGAAAACATCAGGATGATCCCGATTTTGGTCCTGATTTCAAACTCCTCTTTAAGGCGGCCAAGGCCACCGCCGACTTTACCTTGCGCTTTCTCGACTATTTTCAAAAAGGCAAACTCCAGCTGATTCCCCTGAGTTGCACCCGTTTTCTGGAGTGCTTCTCCGAGGTGCTCATGGCCCAGTTTATGCTGGAGCAGGGTCTTCTGGCCCGCGACAGGCTAAAAGGGGTGGATGCCGGGTCTGCGGACGGGATTTTTTACCGTGGAAAGGTGGAGACAACCAAGTACTTCTGCCGAAACATCCTGCCCAATGTCTTTGCCAGGCACACGGTCCTCCAGCAGGATGACACCTCTGCCCTTGACATCCCGGAAGGGGCATTCTAATAAAGGCCATTTGTTCAGGGCCAAATATCGCACCAATAGTGTGTATTACGTATGTAATTCAAAGGGGGTGCGTCGTCGGAGCCCCGTGACGCGGCGCACCCTTTTTTTGATCGGAACGATCGATGCGTTTTCTGCTCATAAACCCACACTATCCCATATCAGAGACCCCTTCTCCTCCTCTCGGGCTGGCTTATCTGGCCGGTGCCCTTGAGGAGGCCGGTGTGGCGGTCAGGATTGCTGATTTTGTGGTATTCCCTTATGGCAAAGAGGTGATCGAAACCGAACTAAAGGGCTTTTTGCCGGAAATGGTGGGTGTTACCGCGGTTACCATGAGCTTTGATAACGCCATTAGGGCCCTAAGAGATGTAAAGGAGATCAACCCGGAGATCGTTACGGTGATGGGCGGGCCGCATGTGAGCTTTTGTGCGGAGGAGACGATGAAGACCCACCCTGAGCTGGATCTGATTGTCCTGGGGGCGGGCGAAGAGACGATTGTTGATCTTGCCACGGAAGCGGTCGATGGCCGCGATTGGGGAAAGATAAGGGGAATCGTTTATAGAGACGGTTCAAGACTGATCCGCACACCCCCAAGGGGGGCTTTGGCGGATATGGACTCGCTTCCGTTCCCTGCCCGGCATCTGGCTCCCCTGGGCAGGTACCGGGCCCTGGGTATGCCGGTAAGCCTGACCACAAGCCGGGGATGTCCCTTTAAGTGTATATTTTGTGTGGGCAGAAAGATGGTTGGCTCAAAGGTGCGTTACCGCGATCCCGGGATGGTGGTGGACGAATTTGAATATCTTGCCGGACTCAATTTTCATCAGATCAACATTGCCGACGACCTTTTTACATCAAACAGAGGGCACTGTCTCTCTGTGTGCCATGAGATCATAAAGAGGGGGATCAAGACAAAATGGACAGCGTTTGCAAGGGTTGACACGGTCACGGCAGAGGTCCTGAAGGCGATGAAGGAGGCCGGGTGCACCACCGTGAGTTTTGGGGTTGAATCGGCCAACCCGGGTATCCTCAAGGCCATCAGAAAGGGGATCACCATCGAGCAGGTCATAGCGGCTGTCACCCTGTGCATTGACGTGGGAATTACACCGCATATTTCGTTTATCCTTGGTCTTCCCGGCGAAACCCCTGAGACCCTCAAGGAGACGATGGGATTTGGCGAGATGCTAAAGGGCATGGGGGCCTTGCACGGTTTTCATCTCCTGGCGCCCTTTCCCGGGACAGAGGTCCGTGAGGAGAGCGGGAGATTCGGGATTAAGATCCTGACCGATGACTGGCGTCAATATCATGCCAACCGGGCCATTGTGGAGACCGAGACCACGAGTCGGGGCATGCTCGACGAGATCGTGATTGCGTGGGAAGAGAAATACAATGAATGGCTGGGGTATGTCGAATTTCAAATGCAGAGGGGCAAGGCCACCGAAGAGGAGGCCTGGCAGCTCATCAAGCTCCGGCATACGGTACTCATCTATGAGCTGATGATGGAAAATGCCATTGAAAGAAATGGCCGATACGTCCGGGAGGAGGAGCCGGTCTCCAATGATGACATCCTGAGAGAGCTGATTGAGCGGCTTGTCAGGGTGACCGATCATCCAGAGAGGCAGCTAAACGACACGTTGAGTTACGCGATGGAACAAGGGCACCTGAGGCGGGTGGAACTGGGGAGGGAGGTGCGGTGGGAGTGGGTCGATTTTCTGTAGGGAAGTTACAGGTGGTCGATTTCTCCGGCCTGGCCGGGGTTGGGGTTTGACACGGGGTGATCTTTTTCCTACTATCGCTCCGTTGAAGAAGACGGTTGAGTTGGCTTTGCAGTACCTGTACTGAGTGCCATGCATAGGACATTCTTGCGGAACCGAACGTTAGATGATTGCGGATAACCACGCCCCCCTGAGGATATGTCTGCTGAGCTACCGGAGTAATCCCCACTGCGGTGGTCAGGGGGTTTATCTCAAGAATCTGAGCAGGGCCCTGAAGGCCCTGGGGCACCATGTGGACGTGGTTTCCGGCCCGCCTGATCCGCTCCTTGACGACGACATCGCCCTGTTTCGACTCCCCTGTCTGGATCTCTATAACCCCGACGACCTGTTCCGCATCCCATCGCTGCGGGAACTCTGCGACCCCATCAATCTTATGGAATGGCTCGGGGTCTCCACCATGGGGTTTCCCGAACCCTTTACCTTCGGGCTCCGGGCATACAAGTTTCTCCGCAGCAGATTTAGACAATACGACGTTGTCCATGACAACCAGAGCCTTTCATACGGGCTCTGGGCCATCGGGCGCTTTGTACCCACCCTCGCCACCATCCATCACCCCATCACCGTGGACAGGGACCTTGCGGTCAGGGCAGTGTCTTCTTCGTGGATGAAGATAAAGCAGATGCGATGGTATTCTTTCGTCGGGATGCAGATGAGGGTTTCTAGGACACTCTCCCGAATCATCACGGTCTCCGAATGCGCCAGCAGGGACATAAGCAAAGAATTCGGGGTACCCATCGAGAGGTTCCGGATTGTTCCCAACGGGATCAACACCGAGCTTTTTTATCCCATGCCTCAAATCGAGCGGGAGGGGAATCGTCTGATCGTGACCAACAGCGCCGATACACCCCTTAAGGGATTGCGTTATCTCCTCCAGGCAGTGGCAGATGTCTCCACGACCCATGATGTCAGGCTGACGGTTGTGGGCTCCCCAAAAAAGAACGGCGATATCGAGAGGCTGGTCAGGGGGCTGGGGATTGGCAACAGGATTCACTTTACCGGGAGGATCGACAATGGAGAATTTGTCCGCCATTATGCAAGGGCTGCCATAGCGGTTGTCCCGTCCCTTTATGAAGGTTTTGGCATCCCGGCGGGAGAGGCCATGGCCTGCGGTGTTCCGGTCATCAGCACCACGGGCGGGGCCTTGCCCGAGGTGGTGGGGGATTGTGGTCTCCTGGTGCCTCCGGGGGATGGGCTCGCGCTTGCCAGGGCGATCAGGGGGCTTTTTGACCAGCCTGAACGGGCAAGAAAGATCGGAGAGGCCGGGTTTAAACGGGTCCATTCATTATTCACCTGGGAAAGGGCAGCCCGGGAGACCGTGGCGGCCTATAGAGAAACCATCCGTGATTACCATTGACTTTGACAGGCTGCCCATCGGACCGGGGTCAAAGATACTGGATGTGGGGTGCGGATCGGGCCGCCACACCTGTGCGGCCTCCCGGTTAGAGAATGTGGTGGCCATCGGTGTGGACCTCCGGTTTGAGGATGTGGCGGAGGCCAAGAAAAGGCTGGTCTATGAAGAGGAACTTGGCCAAAATGGCGGTGGGTCTTGGGCTATTCTGGTTGCCGATATAAACTGCCTCCCCTTTGCGGACAACTTCTTTGATCTGGTCATCTGCTCAGAGGTCCTGGAACATATCCAGGATCACGATATTGCCATCTCAGAGATCGTAAGGGTATTGGCCCCGGGCAAGGACCTTGTGGTGAGCGTGCCAAGGCGTCTGCCCGAACGGATATGCTGGTCGCTTTCCAAAGACTATGGCCATTCAAATGACGGCCATATCCGCATATACAGGAAGGACGAACTCACCGGGTTGCTGGAAGGTGCCGGTGTGAGAAAGTGGGCAACCCATTATGCCCACAGCCTCCATACCCCTTACTGGTGGCTCAAATGCCTGCTTGGCCCCACACGGGATGGCCTGGTTCTTGTCAACCTCTACCACGGCTTTCTGGTGTGGGATATGATGAAAAAGGTCTGGATTACGCGGTTGCTGGACTATCTCCTGAACCCCCTGCTGGGAAAGAGCATGGTGATTTATCTGAGGAAAGAGAAAAATGTTTGAACCAATAGCCTATCGCAGAGATCAGTACCCGCTCGTGGACATATCTTCAACCGCCGAGTTTATCGTGAATGTCCAGAAAGAGAGCGGCGAAATAGCCTGGTCTGAGGGGGGGAAGACCGATCCCTGGGATCACGTGGAAAGCGCCATGGGTCTCACCATAGGGGGTTTCCATTCGGAGGCCAAACAGGCCTATCTCTGGTCGCGGGAGACCCAGCTCCCTGACGGGAGTTGGTGGTCCGATTACCGGGAGGGGCGGCCGAGGGAGGGGGCATACAAGGACTCCAACATGACCGCCTATATTGCGGTCGGGGTGCTCCACTTTTTTCTGGTCACAGGCGACGATCAATTCCTCCACCACATGTGGCCTTGCGTTCAAAAGGCCATGGATTATGTTACGGGGCTTCAGGGCAGGGGGGGAGAGATCCTCTGGGCAAAAAGAAGCGATGGGAGCATTGACAGACGCGCGCTTCTTACCGGATCAAGCTCTATATACATGAGTCTTACCAGCGCCCTCAAGATCGCATCCCTGCTTGGCATGACAAGATCCGACTGGGAGATGGCCAGGATAAGGCTTGGCAATGCCATACGGAACAGACCCCATCTCTTTGACCAGAGCAAGTCCCGGTATTCCATGGACTGGTACTATCCGGTGCTCTGCGGGGCCATCAGGGGAAGCGATGCCCGGGAGCGGATCGATCGATCATGGGACCTTTTTGTGATTCGGGACTGGGGGGTCCGTTGTGTTTCGGACAGACAGTGGGTGACCATGGCCGAGACCTCTGAACTGGTGATCTCTCTGGCCGCCATCGGAGATTTTGAGACCGGCGAAACGGTTTTTAACTGGATACGGGACAAGAGACACGAGGAAGGGATCTTCTGGACCGGGGTTACCTTCCCGGAAAGGGAGATCTACCCGAGAGAAATGACCACATGGACCGCCGCGGCCGTACTCCTTGCAGCAGACGCCCTCTATGGGATCACCCCTGCAAGCCAGCTCTTTAGCCACGGTTTCTGGAGACCCTTTCCCTCTATCTCCCGGCCAAGTCAGGCCCCCTCACGCCCCTGATCGGGCTTTTTTTGATTGACTGTTACTAATTTGCAGAATACAAGTCTCCTCCCAATCGCCTCAAGTGGAAGATCCTGGTCCGCATTATGTGGGCCTTCCCTCATCTTCAATCCATACGGCCCACTGACACCAAAGATCCTCAGTATGCTCATCGGGTGGGCAGATAACGCATTTATATCCTGCCCTTGGATTCAGTTCTTCAAGCACGCCTTCAAGATAGGCCAGGCCGACACCTTTGCAGGGAAATTCCCCAAGGCCTTTTCTCAGCCTGGCCTTCTGGGGACGGCAATCCGTGACCGACACATAGCATCTCCCGTCACGTATTTCAGCCTTTGCCCCTTGATCGGCAAATAAGGGGGTTAGGAGAAGGAGGCGGCCCAATTCCTCCAGGGATTCGACCACGTCCACCGAGAGGAATCTTTTGAACAGCTTCCCTTCACTCCTCCCGTACCGGCGCCACACCGCCTCATCTAACTCAACCGCCTTTTCGGTTCCCTGTAGATCTTCAACGCCAAGAAACCAGAGTCCATCGAGAATCAATGCAAATCTGGCATACATTCCCACCAGTTCGATGAGCTTTTCCTTTGACATCTTCTGATATTCTTCTGGAGTAGACCATTCTGTCATAACGCGCCCCCTGCTGCCCTGCTCGAAATTGCCATTTACCCTTCAATGTCCTCTCGACGCTGGAGCACCCCCAGGGTCCTGGTCATGGGAAGCTCCCGGAAAAGACCCGATTCCTTTGCCAGCCCGTATACCTGATAAGGGGCCTGTCCCCCCTTTTGGGGATCATCAAAGATATCGTGGATAAGGAGATAGCCGCCCGGGATGAGGTGTTTTGCCCAGCACGTGTAATCGGTGTGGACGGCCTCATAGGAATGGCCCCCGTCAATAAAGACCAGGCTGAGGGGTGTTGACCACAGGCGTGCCACCACATCTGAGCGAGAAACAATAGGGACGACCGTATCAAAAAGGCCTGCTATTTCAATCGCTTTTCGAAAATCCCTAAAGGTATCCATAAGACCAATTTTTTCGTCAAACAGCTCCGGGTCATAGTATTCTTCCCCGGGTTGCTGCTCTTCGGAGCCCCTGTGGTGGTCAATGGAAAAGAGAATGCCGCTATTCTCTCTGCATGCCGCACCCAGGTAGATGGTGGATTTGCCGCAATAGCTCCCGATCTCGAGGCATGGGCCATTCTTGCTGGCCTCCAGTGCGGTTTCATAGAGTCGCACCCCTTCCGCCTCATCCAGAAACCCCTTGACCTTATCAATCAGATCCTTGCCCGGCAGCATTTCCAAGAACCCCAGAACCCTGTCGAAGATCCCGACCTGGAAGGCGGGAAACCTCTGAACCCAGAACCCGCAAACGGTTACCGGAATATAGGACAAAGAACGTGGCCTGTCAATCAAACGACCTATTTCTCCGCCCTTCTATCCTGTCCCTAACCTCCACAAATCCTTGACAGATTTTAAGATCAAAAGTAGGTTTCTATTAAATGCTCCATCACTCCGGAATAAGACTCATATCATGAGACGGGTTGGGCCATGCTGGTCGATCTTGAGGGACAAATCGAAAGAATCACTTACACCAATGAGGAAAACGGCTACACCATCGCCAGGATAAAGGTGCCTGGACAGCATGATTTGGTGACGGTTGTGGGGAACCTGATGGCACCCATGCCCGGTGAGGTCGTCAAGCTGCGGGGTGAGTGGGCCAATCACCCCAAATATGGCGAACAGTTCAAGATTGTTCACTATGAGACATCGGTTCCGGCCACTGTCTATGGCATAAAGAAATATCTGGGCTCGGGTCTTATAAAGGGGATCGGCCCGGTCATGGCGGACCGGATTGTAAAAGAGTTCGGCAAGGAGACCCTTGAGGTCATCGGGGAAAGGATCGAAGACCTGGGCCAGGTAGATGGCATCGGTCAAAAACGGATCGCGATGATCAAAAAGGCCTGGGAGGAGCAGAAGGAGATCAGGGAGGTCATGCTTTTTCTCCAGAGCCACGGTGTGAGTTCGGGCTATGCCACAAAGATATTCAAGCGATACGGGGATCGATCCATCCAGGTGGTCAGGGGAAACCCCTATCGCCTGGCGACCGATATCTATGGCATCGGTTTTTTGACCGCCGATGCCATTGCAGAAAAACTGGGGTTTGAAAAAGACTCCCCCCTCAGGGCCGAGGCGGGCATACTCTACGTCCTGAACCAGGTCGCCGATGATGGCAATGTCTATTTTCCCTATGAACCCCTGCTCCAGAAGTGCCATGAGATACTGGGGGTGGACAGGGAGGTCATTGCCAGGGCCCTCGGCACGCTGGCCTTTGAGGGGAGAGTCGTTACGGAAGACCTGAATGCCGGGGCAGGGGAGTACCGGGAGAACAACAAGGCCGTATATCTCGCCAAGTTCCACCTCTCCGAGACCAGTGTCGCCGCAAGGCTCAAGGCCTTGATAGACGCCCCCAAGTCGATCCGGGATATCGATTCGGATAAGGCGGCCAAATGGGTCCAGGCCCGGCTCTCCATCACACTGGCCACAAACCAGATAGCGGCCATCAGGTGTGCCTCAGAGAACAAGGTGCTTGTCATTACCGGGGGCCCTGGCACCGGAAAGACCACGATCATCAATGCCATCTTAAAGATCTTCTCGAGGCTCGGGGTCAAGATCATGCTTGCCGCTCCCACTGGCAGGGCGGCCAGGCGGATGGGTGAGACCACCGGATTCGAGGCCAAGACCATCCACAGACTGCTTGAATATAGCATCCAGAAAGGGGGGTTTCAGAGAAACGAGGAAAGACCGCTTGACTGCGATCTCCTGGTTGTGGATGAGACCTCTATGATCGATACGATCCTTATGCACCATCTCCTGAAGGCGGTTCCACACAGGACCACGCTTATCCTGGTGGGAGATGTGAACCAGCTCCCATCGGTGGGCGCGGGAAATGTGCTTCACGACATCATTTCATCGGGTGGCGTGCCGGTGGTGGAACTAAACGAGATCTTCCGCCAGGCCAGGGAGAGCCTTATCATCGTCAATGCCCACAAGATCAACAATGGTATCCTGCCCTCCCTCAAGACCTCAGGACCAAGGGACGACTTCTATTTTATCGAACAGGAAGACCCTGAGGCCGTGCTCAGGATCATCATCGAGCTTGCAAAGGAGCGGGTGCCCCGGCGTTTTGGGTTTGACCCGGTGGAGGAGATACAGGTCCTGACCCCCATGCACAAAGGCATTGTTGGGGCCGGAAACCTCAACATGGAACTTCAAAAGGTGCTCAATCCGGAAAAGCACGGTCTGACCCGGGGAAACCGGGTCCTGCTCGTCGGCGACAAGGTCATGCAGGTCAAGAACAACTATGACAAAGAGGTGTTTAACGGCGACATGGGGAGGATCACCCGGATCAATCTTGAAGACCAGGAGGTCATTATATCTTTTGAGGGGAGGGAGGCGGTCTATGATTATAGCGAGCTGGACGAGATTGTCCTCGCCTATGCCGTCTCAGTCCACAAATCCCAGGGTTCCGAGTACCCGGCGGTCATCATCCCTGTCCTCACCCAGCACTATGTGCTCTTGCAACGCAACCTGATCTATACGGCGGTGACCCGGGGCAGGAGGCTCGTCATCCTGGTCGGCACAAAACGGGCGCTCGCCATTGGCGTCAACAACGACAAGACCCAGATGCGATACACCCGTTTGAGGGAGCGGTTGAGCGAAAAGGGAGGCGCCTTGCCTCTGCCGAATCATTAGATGCAACGGAGGATTCACCGCTGAGGCGCAAAGATCGCAGAGGTTACTTGCTTTTTTGTTTTCCGGTGAGAGGCCGGAAAACAAAAAGAACCAGGTTTTCGATCTATTCTTATTGCCGGGGCGACTGTCTTTTCAATCTACTAAAGATACCAATTGGTCTTAGAAAAGGTGCTTTTTTTCTTTGCCGTCCTCTCAACGGCAAAGAAAAAGGAAGGCAACTCAGCGTCCTCGACGCCTGCCCCGTAGGTCCGGCAGATCGTACTGGGGTCTTGCGGTGAATTACTACCGGTGACGGGTGCTCTGGTTTCCTATAAGGGGTAATAGTAGTCCAACCCCAGGTGAGTGATCTGCTCCTCGCCCATCAGGTAGCGCAGGGTGTTTTTGAGTTTCATCAGCTGGATAAAGAGGTCGTGTTCGGGATAAAGGGCAGGCGCTGCCTGTGGGCTCTTGAAATAGAAAGAGAGCCATTCCTGTATGCCCGGCATGTCAGCCCGCTGGGCCAGGTCCATAAAGAGGACAAGGTCCAGTACCAGGGGGGCCGCCAGGATGCTATCGCGGCAGAGGAAATTCACCTTGATCTGCATGGGATAGCCAAGCCAGCCAAATATATCGATACAGTCCCAGCCTTCCTTTTGATCGCCCCGGGGCGGGTAATAGCTGATCACGACCTTGTGCTCAAAGTTTCTGTATAGGTCCGGGTAGACATCCGGCTGAAGGATGGTCCCAAGGGCACAGAGCTTGCTCACCTCTTTGGTCTTAAAAGACTCTTTATCTTCCAGGACCATGCCATCGCGGTTCCCAAGGAGATTGGTGGAATACCAGCCGGTGAGCCCGAGGGCGCGGGCCTTTAATCCCGGAGCCAGGATGGTCTTCATCAGGGTCTGTCCGGTCTTGAAGTCCTTTCCGGCAATCGGGACCTTTTGTTTTTCCGCCAGTTCCTCCATGGCAGGGATATCGACCGTAAGGTTGGGGGCCCCATTGATATAAGGAATCCCGCTCGTCAGGGCAGCATAGGCATAAAGCATGCTGGGAGAAATATCCGGATCGCTTCTCTTGAGGGCCTCTTCAAAGCTTCCCAGAGAGCTGTGGATCTCTTTTCTTTCTAAATAGGCCTCCGTACTTCCACACCAGATCATAATACAGCGCGATAGGTCGTTTTCCTGTTTGAAGGCCTTGATATCAGCCTTGATGGCCTCGACCAGTTCCAGATGCGAGGCCTCAGCTTTTACGTTTGGGCCGTTGAGCCTCTTGACAAATGCCGGTTTGAAGACCGCCGGCCAGGGCCGTAATCTTTCGAGAAAAGGGCGTACTCCCTCGAGATGTTCCGGCTTGAGGACTTCGGCCTGAAGCGCGGCCTGGTAACAGTTTTCGGGGAAGATATCCCATCCCCCGAAGACCAGGTCATCCAGACCCGCCAGGGGCACAAAATCCCGGATAGGGGGGATACGGTATTCAAACCTTTTCCCTAACCGTATGGTCCCCATTTGCGTCAGTGAACCAACGGGAATGGCCGAGCCCCGGCGCACAGCCTCCACTCCTGCCAAAAATGTCGTGCTTACCGCGCCGCCTATGCCGGGGATGAGGATACCCAGCTTGCCTTCGGGTTTCTTTATCTCTTCTTTGCGTCTCATCAGAGTCCTCGTGGAGATCTGTTGGAACTTTGGAGATTGGACCCCAGCGTGGGTCCTGTCAATATCCAAGTCATCGAGAATAGGTCTTACAGAACAATGGTCCCCGGCTGCTCAAGGGTCACAGCGTGGCCCCAGAGTCGCCGATACCAGGGTATTCGTCGTGCATGGACTATAGGGGAATCGAACCTGTGTGTCAATAACACCTCCAGCGCGCAAGACACGCTGCAAGCTGCAAAATGACCTATTCATCTCGCCCAATTCTGGGGAAAGGTGCGTCCAGAAAGGGCCGGCGAAGACCGGCATGTAAAGAGGGGAGCGTGATATTTCCTTGACTTCTCCTTGATTTTCGCTATGATTCCCAATAATTGAACCATCAACCATTAACCATCAACCGGCACCCAGTAACGAATAACCCTGAACCTCTGAACCTTGAACGGTGAACCTCTGAACCCTGAACCTCTCGTTGAGAGTTTCCCAATTGATAAAAACGATTTTGATAGCTGGTTTAGACAGATCTGGCGCATCACCGGCGCTTCAACCAGAAATCACCCAGCCCCGTTTCCTATTGAGCTCGCGTCTCGTTTGGTGAGAATGTTCTCTTTTCACGGTGATACCGTTCTGGACCCGTTCTGCGGCACCGGAACAACAATGATAGCTGCTCTCAGATATGGAAGGAACAGCATAGGTATAGATGTCGATCCTGAATATTGTCGTATGGCTGCTGAACGGCAGGCAAGAAAAAGGCTTATGGTTCTTCATGCCGCTCCGAGTCTTGAAGCGTTGATGCTTAATCCAGGTAACAGATTCCATGCTTTAAAGGGAGACAGAAAAGGGCAATATGCCATCAGCATTAACAACCAATGGCGCGTTTGTTTTGAGTGGCATGATGGCGACGCATATAATGTTGAAATCACAGATTATCATTGAGGAAAGATCATGAATAACAGAAAACTTCTTGATCCAATTCCGCCGGGTGAAATTCTGCGTGAAGATTTTATGGACCATTTCGGTATCAGTATAAATAAGCTCGCACGCGATCTTTCTGTTCCTCCGAATAGAATTAGTGAGATCGTCAATGGAAAAAGAGCTATTACCGCCGATACCGCTTTGAGACTACAGCGATATTTTGGTGTTGACGCTCAGTTTTGGCTGAATTTACAGACTGAATATGATTTGCGAATGATGAAGCGTAAAATTTGGTCTGATATCGAGCAGAGAATTATTCCAGTTAAAACCACAGAAACAGTATTTGGGCATACCACCGGGGCATAACAAAGCGGATGAGCCAGACGGCAATAAGCCCATAAATTTTCTTGACTTCCCCCTTATTTTCGCTATGATTCCCAATAATTGAACCAGCAATCCCGCCTTCCGCGGGATCTCCGCTACAATCCCGGCGGACAAGTCCGTTTCACTCCGACCGGCAACAAGTAAGAAGTAGAGAATAACCCTGAACGCTGAACCTCTGAACCTCTGAACCTTTGATCTTTTGAACCCCTGAACCATTGAACCCTGAACCTCTGAACCTTTCGTTGAGAGTTTCCCCATGGACAAACCCCTCAAAATGGGCCTACCCAACTCCCGACAGAAGCTTTGCCTCTGTCGGGAGCTATAATCTTCATCAGAAATCTGAAACCACCTTTTTCCGGAGGTGATCCCAGAATTGAGCCTACAACGGGGCGAGAATAGGGCGCATATAGATTTCTCCTGAAAGTATGGATAACACCCATTTCCGGGTGATATACAGAATGCCATCTCCTACGCCCCGGAAAAGAGTTGCCAATTAGCACCCCATCTGCCGCTCCCGGAACAGGAAACTCCGTGGTATTTGGGGGCTGGGGAATTCCCTTGGAGAGCGGGGATATCAAGAAACTATAGAATAACTTGTTGGCATTAAAAATTAGAGGTTTAAAATGTCCAAACGAAAAAGAAAACTTACACCTGCTGAGAAAGCAGAAAAAAAGCGGCGACGTAAGCAGTACATGACCATCTTTATCAATGGCAAACAAAAGCGGGTTAAGCGTCCCCCCACCATTGACGGAATGGACGTGGATGAGTTCATTCGTAGGAATGCAGATCCCATTTGGCTACATCAAAACGAAATGTGGGAATACATGGAAAATGAAACAGAAGATGAAGAAGAAACAAACATTGATGAAGATTTGGATATCCCCTTTTGATTTTAAAATAAAGGCAAATGCCAACAAGGCAGTTGAGAGGGACTGGCTATTAAGGTGTCGTGCTGAGTTTTCAGTGATAAAAGCTTTTTTCCTTATATGACAATAGTTGCCTTAAATCCGCCAGCCCCTCACCGCCGCCGTTAGCGTTTTTAATATTATTATTTGGAGGAAAAATGTGCGAACTTGATGAACAGGATAAACGAATCGAACAAATTCTTGATCAATTTGATATGGACGTTAGTGAGGAGTCCTCCTTGAAATATATGGATTATCTTAAACGGAATATTGAATTGCCATGTCAGCTTAGCGGTATTGAGGATTTTCCCTGGGAGGAATACTATGTATTTGGACCTGGCAGTAGAAAAGAATATGAAAAGTTAAAAAAGCAACAACCATCTTATACAGATGTTTTCAGTTTGATTAGTTTCGAGAATGATCTTGATGGAAATAATGGTATTTTGGTTAAAGTTGAACGATTATCCGATAAAAAGAAGTTTTCATTGCCATTAGCTGACATAAAATCAACAGACGTGGAATCAAAGAATTATCAGCTATTGGATGATTATTCTGTTTGGTTCGTAAATAATTAAAAGAAACATTAAATACGATTGCTAACAATTTCATTGAGAGGCACGCGCTATTTTTGCGCCACTTTTAAAAGTTATTGCCCAAAAAATGTTTTGAGGCGCTTATAAGCAGATTGCCAATTATCCGCCCGCCCCTCATGAATACGTTAAACGTAAATAAAGATGAACCCGAAGACCATTGAATACCTGCGGCGTCTGACGGCTGAGTTAGCCATCGGCAATTCCACACTTCGGAACCAAGGCTCGCCCGGTGTTGCAAAGACTGCGCGAGGCTTCCTGGCCAAACTGGATCTGAAGTCCTTCTCAGTCAGTTCCCAGGAACATTTTGCCAAGGCACTTGATCGTGCCACGGAGAACCTGGTTCAAGCTCTACCGGATGGGGCGCGCAACTGGGGTACGGCCAGAAAGGCTCTCAACATTTTCCTTCGAGACTGTCTTTACAACCAGTTTCTTTGCGCCTACTTTGCCATTTCACAAATTCACCCTTGGCTCGAAGTCCCCTTGGATTGCTATGTTGCAAAGGGATTGCGGGGAACCTCTGTGAGCAACCGCCTTCCGAAATGGACTACGATCACGGGCCTTGAGCACGAACCGAGCGCCCAGTATCAGCAAGTGGCCGGCAAGGTGGCGGAAAAGATCGGATGTAACCGTGTTGATTTGGACATTTACCTTTGGCGGGAAGTGGGGATCAGAGAATTGGACAAAGTTTAACCAGCGCATCGTACAGACTGGTAGGCCAGGGCGGCCTCCCAGCGGCCCATGCGCGCCGTTCGGCGCGAAAATTGGAACAACCATCGACGCAATCGGAAACTTGAGCGAGGCATCTCAGATGCTTTTAGACAACTTTACAGCGAGGAGGCGCTAGGTGGCACATTGGACTGAGCAAGACGAGGTCCAAGAGACTCGCGACTTGGAGCCGAATGTGGAAGACTGCGCCCGCGCTCTGTTTGGGCCTGGCAGCTACTACATTTCCTGGCGTGGTGCACACCTGGACTCCGCGATGGGAAAAAATAAACATGCCGACGGTTTAGTTTGGCTGCCGTGGCAAGCAGAACTTTGGTTAGTTGAGATCGAGTGGAAACTAGGATCCAATTTCTTTGAACAATCCCGAGGACTTAGCAAAAGTAAGGTAGACTCGGAGAAAATTCGATCGGCACTCAAAAATGCCCTTGATCAAGAGAAACGCATCCTAGATGGAACAGTGCAGTCTGTGAAAGAAGGCGCGGTGGTCGACGGAATCGTGTCCCAAACGATGGGAAGATATTTCCGTGGCGATCGATTCTCATCCAACATCTGGATTTTGCTGGGGCATTCTCGCGGAAATGCTAAGGAAGTTTTGGCGGAGTACAAGGAAGAGGCGGAGGCTCGGTGGCCGGGCAAGAATGACAAGTACTACATTTTATCCAAAGCGCGACTATATACGTCCGACCACAGTTGTGTTCTCTTACTCGATCAGTACTCCAACTCTGGCCAAGAAGTCATGCGGTCGGTCTTGGTCCCGGCTAAAATGCCACAGAGGGCAGTTGCTCCGACAACTACATTGAACGTACCGATCGGGACGAACCATGCGCCAGTTACCGCACCGATACAACCGGACGCTGTTCGATCTCCGAATGTTGTCGGGCGAGCTGGACAGATGTTCTCCGCTCTAAGGGCGATCTCGCCAACAGTCACGCGCGATGATATCCTTTTGCGCATAAAAAATAGCTTAGGATCATATTCTGATTTCGCCGTGGCCTGGGACCATGGCGGCAAGGAGTTCATGGTTCTTGTTGGTGGCGAGCGCAAAAAGCCTTCCAACGCTTGCAAATTGGTTATGTCAAATCCTCCACCTAAAGCTGGAAACGTCGCTCGTAAGTACGGATCGTTCGTACGAAAATCTACAGGGGAAGCAATTGCGACGTATGGAGATGTCGAACGCAGTTTGTCCGGAGCGCTGAGCGGCGCCGATCGGCATTCGGTACTTCGCCAGCAACAAACGGCAAGCGTAGATTCCGAGCGATGCACCTATTTTGCGGAGTGGAACAACAATAAGGCGCGTAAGTTTTACGACAATGTAATCCAGCGTCAGAAGCTATGGGATGAGTTTCTGGAAAAGAGGAGCCTTAAGCCCTCCGACTTCAAAAGGCTTAGCGAGTTTCCGCCAAAAGGGGTTGCTGGATTCATGGCCTACCTTACGCGGAACAGAATTGCACGCAGAATGCCGGACGACTCGTTTGTTATTTCAGCAGATACAGTTAATGCCATTCGAATCAAAATCAGGGATTATAAAGGCTGGCCGAACCAGACGCTCCACACGAACGGCGGGTAACCCCGCCGTTCGGTGAGCTAGACGTTATAAATTTAAGAATCGAGAGGTAATAATGAAAAATCTGGCCTGCCTGATTCTTGTTTTAGTATTCTTTCATGTCGCATCAATCGCCCTATCAGAAAATCCATCTCCACCACCAATACAGAAAAATATTGAAATAAAGACCGACAGGTACAAGAACAATATAAACACCAAGGCCAATGAAAAACCATCCCCATCCCAAGCGCCTGTAATCGTCAATAAAGATTATACCGAGAGCAATAAAGCACCCCGCCAATATCCCACAGAAAAAGCCAAGAATAAGCTGAACAGGTCAAATTCGTGGACTATCACAGATTTCTTCAACCTTTTTTTGGTTATCTTCACTGGCCTCCTCGTTTTCTGTAACTTCCTGTTGTGGTGTTCTACAAGAAAGTCTGCCAATGCTGCTAAACAGGCCGCTAATGCTGCCAAAAAAAGCGCTGATGCGCTCCCAACAATCGAAAAGGCTTTTATATTTACAACCAATATCGAATGGAAACCAAAAATTGATGGAGCCAAGTTTCATCATGTAGGCGATAATATCATTGAAGCCACTTTGTTCAATGGCGGGAAAACCCCGGCAATCCTGAATAAAGTTTTTATGACTTATGCTTTTCAGAAAGAATATCCCAATAGAGTTGAAATCGGAAAAGCAGCCAATGTGGTCCCAAGCAATACTATTGTTAGAGCCGGTAAATCTAAGATTGAACGTATCGACATCACTCTTAACCAAGACAGATGGGCTGAGATGGTGTGCCATAAGACAAAACTTCTCTGCTATGGCAGAATTGAATACACTGACATCTTTGGAAAAAACCGTGAGACAGGATTCTGTTGGGAATGTTTGAATCCCCAAGGAAGCACCCTTACTATTTCCGACAATAACGAATTGAATTATCATAAATAGGGTTATTTCAAGAAAAGTAAGGTATTTCTGAAATCGAAGCATTTTATAACCAATCGGTCCTCGTGCCAAGGTAAACCCGAAACCTTGGGAATCCACGTAAATCGGGATGAAATTGGTTATTGTTACCCAG
>CAZXCQ010000041.1:0-30173 GCA_964639275.1 uncultured Desulfobacteraceae bacterium
TTGTCCGGATCAAATCGTTTTTCATAATTGTGGTTGATCTCGTGCCAGGCAGAGTAGGCATTATCTATATCAGCATGATGATCACCCTTTTTCAAAAACTCATGGATTTCGCCACATACACCGTCTGGTAGTTGCAGGAAGAAATCAACCAAGGCGCTCCTTTCCAAAACGACCACTTCGAATGCCTCTTCAAGATCAAGGACTCTCTCTGTAAACGCCTGTCCACGCTGTTTTTCGTTTTGCGATGACAACCATAGCCATTTCAAGACACACTGCGTCATTTTTGCTTCCAGAACGCATGGTTCTCCATGCTCGGCGCCCATCCATTCAGGATATGAGCCAATTCGATCATCTATTTCCTCCAATGCATTGTAAAACAGATCCGGATCACTTACCTCGCCGTAAACCTCGTCCATTAGGGTCAACATGTCTTCTGCAATAGGTTCCAGGTCCTGGGCGAGGCTCCAGCCGTCAAAATAGGGTGGCTCCCAGTGATGATCCTGGAAAGCATATCTACCGTCTTCATCACCCACCTCGCTGATGATGTCATCAAAGTTGCGCCACAGTGACGTCCAGTACTCCATGGTTCTTTTGAGGGAAGCCACCGGTCTGGTCTGACGCCTGCCGGATGGCTTTGAACCTAAGGCCAGAATTCCCTTCACAGTCGCTGCCATGTCCGGATCGGTCTCCTCGAATTTGTCCATGTATAGGTTCAGATCGCTGGAAGAGGATACCACCGTTAGCAAACCGGCTATTTGTTCCAAAGTCAACGATTCCACCAACATCTGACCGACAGTGGGACCTTTTCGCGTCATCTTTCTGCCTCAACTTTCTTTTCTTGATAGCTCGTCTTCTTTGATGCTTTTGTTGAATCTGTCAAAAAGCCAGTCAAGGAAGAACTTACCAAAGTCCTTGTCGTAGACCTGAAATTTTTCGAGATGCCCTTCCAGGTCATAGAGCAGATTCGGGTCCGTGGCCTCGGATAGAAGGATCCTTTCAAAATAGGGCTGGAAAGATTCTTGAATCTCCTCTGCCTCATTAGCAAAGTCAATGACAATAGTCTCATCCTTCATTGGGTGCACGCGATTGAGCCTCGAAAGGGTCTATGGGGGAGGGGGACGTAGGCGCAGAATGTGCAAAGTACAGTAATCGCAACTGCTAGACTTTATTCTAAGGAACGCGTTGGGCGCAACGAATCTTCTGAACCTACGTTCCCTCCCCACAAAAAGCTTATAGGTTTGGGTCCCAAAATCTGGCAATAGGGAGGACTTATACGTTTTAACTAATTGTCCCAAATTCTCTTTTGAAGCCCCAATGACCCGGTTAAGAAGAAGATAGAGTCTTCCCATGCCTCGATCTTGATAGGGGTTTCTTGATCATCTTCTCTTTGGAAAGTTACAGGATCAATCGCATCCCTGTGCTCACCGAACCTGTAACCCACATTGACCCTTTTCCCAATCCATCGGTTTCTAAAGACTTCACCGATGCACTGCCCATTGAGCGTATAGAGTATCTTATCATCAAAGTAGCCTATGTTGTTCCCATAGACATCATACATTCTGTCTCCCAGCCGAGATCCCGCAAATTTACCCGAGAACATTCTCCATAAAGGTGTCATCACATCTCCACCGTGAACCCAAATCTGGCTGAAGTCTTCTTTCAAACAGGTCAAAAGGAACTCGAAGTCTCTACTTGTTAGAGTGATCAGTAGAGAGGACAGGTATATCAAGCCCCCCTTTTAAGTGGAAATACCCAGGGCCTCCTTGCCCACAGGACATACCTGAATACAGATCCCGCAAGGCTGTTTGCATTCCTGGTCCGCACGGTTCCAGTGCTGATGATGGGCGCAGACCGGTTTGTAAAAGATCCCTGATTTCCCATCCCAGGCCTGAACCGGGCAAGCGTCCCTACAGGTATTGCAATCCTTACAGAGATCTTTCTCTACCATGGGATCGGGGACCAGTTCAGCATCGCTCAGAACAGTGCAAAACCTCTGCCTCGGACCAAATTTCTTGGTGAGGACCAGATTGTTCTTACCAAAAACCCCGAGCCCACATCGGACCGCCGCATGCCGGTGGGACATCACCCCACGAAATTCCTGTGCATAATAGGGCGTGGTGGGTTGGATGATGAAGGCTTTGTTGCCCCGTTCCTCGAGAAATCTTGCTATGTCATAGCCCGTAAACGTATTGTATGTATTCTTGTGGGCGAACATGTGGTGTTTGTAGCTCAGCCTCTGCCTTCCCGGGGCCAGTTCATCCAAAATTCCTATAATGAATTTTCTGGCGAAGGTGATGACAGAGCGTGTGGAATTCATGATATCGGTAGGGTGAAAACCTTTCGGGGCTCCATCGAAACGATCGATCGATGCCACCCCCACCAAGTCGACCCCACAGCCCAGAGCATATTCTTTCACCTCTCGGGTAAGTTGGGAATCTAGAGACATGAATATTTCCTTTCATCATAAACCATAGGCGTTCACAGGTTCACCGCTAAGCGTGATTTTCTACACGCCAGAATCGAAACCAGCAGGCAGTTCTTCACCTTCTTTCTGTACCTCTAGTAGACCTCTGAGGGTCTTTTCGAGGATCTCAACCCCAAAATCTATCCCCTCGAAGGCCTGTTTGACCGGAAGGCCGCTCAAATCCCAGTAACGTAGCGGGGCTCCCGTGGGTCAATTCCACCAGGTCCAGGCCGACTTCGTCCTTAATGCTCTTCTGGGTTGGGCCCCGGCGGATGCTTTCCCCTTGTCCCTGCAGAACCCTCCCCACACGGTTCAGCACTTTGTTCAATTCAGACAACAGCAGGAGCCAATGGCTTACCGGGATTCGGCTGGCACCGATGGATTCCCCCTTCAATAGTATCTCTAAGAAGTGGCGAAGTTTATGCATTGTTGTAATCACCTCCTTCCATCGCGATGATATGGTGAAAATTTTGAGAAGGACATTATATAGAGGTGGATGAAGCAAGTTCCCCCCAACGGGATCAACCCTCAAATCCTCGTTGCGGTTCTATGGTATCATACTATTCACCAAGAATAAACATGACAGCCGTCCACGTCGTTGCAAGCCGCCAATCAAAAGCCATTCATGTCTTCTGGAATGATAGCGGCTTCTCCCATTGGCGCCTCACGAGTGAACAGGATATCGCCCGGTTCTGGAGGACAACGGCGAGACTAATAGGCATAAGTCTTTTGTGAGACATACCTGACACCTTGCAAGTCAAACTTACCGTCTCTTACGTTTGAGGTCCTCACCAATGGTATTCCGCCGGACTCGTAAGGTGCTGTCTTGTTATGACAGTCAACAACTATCTGACTTAATGAAAGAAGACTTGCCCAAGTCCAATTATCCGGCAATTCTACATCCGGATTTTCAGCCCGCCACTTTTCGGTGAGCTTTCCTTCCACGGCGGCTTTGAGGACAGTGGCTTTGTATCGTTTGAGGTTGGCCTTGACGCGCTTGAGGTTCTCTACCGCTTCATCCAGCCGGGAAAACTGTTTTTCGATTTCTGCGACGATGCGGTCCTGTTCGTCCTGTGGCGCGATAGGTATTTTGATATTTGCCAATTTGGTCGCATTCACATTCGGCACCGCAATGCCTACCTTACTCGTGCTTACAGCTTTCCAGTAGGCGGGGCTTTCGAGAAAATAGAAAATGTACTTTTTGTTAAATGCTTCTCGTGGACGAAATCTAATCAAATATGACGCAAATACGGCTTTTTCCGTTGAAGTCACCAGATGACTCATGCCTATTGAGCCCGCCCTTGATATTAGGATATCGCCTGGTTCAATGAGGTATTTTTCAGCATCTGGAGGGTTGGTAGTGCAATAGGGAACACCTTCCCAATCAATTTGGCCAGTTGTAATATCGCTGGTCCGTAATAATTTTATTGACCCAGCGCCGAAATTAGCCTTTGTTGTCCAGCCATATTGAGGCTTGGTGCAGACCTCACCAAGGGTGCTTAACGCCCAACCATTTGGCAATTCGCCATATTTGATGTAATCATTCATAGCAATGGTGCGCTGTCTAATAAAACATTCATCAAGGAAAAACTTTCGCAGAAAACATATCCAACATTTGATTTACCCCTGTGAACCCTTTGCTACTTCAGCAGTACACAGCACTGGATAATCTGTCGCAATCATCAAAAGAATGGTTTCAAGTCCTTTTCCCGTACTTAGCTTTTGGCTCTTTCACTTCAAACCCGATCTTCCTCTTTGGCCCTTCCGGTGCTTTGATGAATTTCTGGATCGTCTTGAAAATGACCTGAATGTCTTCATCATGACCTTTGAGGTGGTTTTCAATTCTTTCCAGTTTCCGTTTCAGCTCTTTATGGGCGGCAATCGCTTCTCGGAGCTTTACAAAGACGCGCATGGTGGCAATGTTCACCTCGATGGCCCGTTCACTGTTGAGAACCGACGAAAGCATGGCGACTCCCTGTTCGGTGAATGTCATGGGCCTGTACCTCGTTCCACCCCAACTTGAGGTGCCAAATTGGCTCCTCAAGATTTTGAATTCTTCTTGCGTTAATTGAAACATGAAATCAGAAGGAAAGCGATGCATGTTCCTGCGCACGGCCCGCTTCAATTGCTTTGTTTCGACGCCGTAGAGTTCAGCCAAGTCGTGATCAATCATGATCTTTTGCCCGCGTATCAAAAGGATGCGGCTTTCGATATGCGCTGCTGGAAAATCAACTGCCTTTTCGACCAATTTATAACCTCGCCCTTCTCCCTTCCCCGATAGCGATTCATGCGCTATGTCACAAGACTGTTGTTCAACTCCTCCAAAACCTCGTTGTATTGGTCTCCGAAAACCTCATAGAAAAGACCCAGGCCACCATTCTGGACAAAGGGCGAGAGTTCGAAATCCGCGGTTTCGATGCTGTGATTCCCGGCGATATGGTCCCGGATCATTTGGAACCACTTTTTTTGATCCTCGGTGAACTGGCGCCCGCTGTTGGCCTGCTGTGCGCCATAATGAGGACGCCTATACTTTTGTGCCTTTCTCGGCTATAAGCTGTGCAACTGACAATTGAACTGTTCTGCCCCTACTTTGGTGCAGACGCAAACGAACGACAGGCGGCCTATTGTCCCATTCTGCCAAAAAGAAACGCCCTTGGGTACACTGACCCAAAGGCGTCCGGTAACGACCAAGGCACGCTGAACCGCCCTTCTATCTCTAACGTCCTGGGCATGGCTTTTTTGCCTAAACTCTGTGCAGGTTTGATAATTTAGCCTATATTAGTTCACCCGTGTGTCTAATACCCAACAACTCCCTATGAGTCGACATGTTCTTGCCTTGTTCATTGGAAAACGCGGGGACGGTAATGGGTCGGTCCTTAATGTCTTCCCGAGCCAGACCTTAGGGACCAGAACAAGAGGGGGATATGGTCGGGTTTAAGGAGGACCCGGGTCCTCTCCGGTGACCTGGAGGCCAAATAGTTCGCCACCAGCGGCCATGAAATCAGGAAGCCCATTTCAGCTGTAATTTCTTTTTCGAATGGGCACAGTCTTGCAGATACAAGTTGATCATATTCTAGTAGGGGATTCCGGTCTCCTTTGACAATTTCTTGAAATAGTCTATTACATCAATGTTCAGCCGAAGTGTGACCTGCTTTTTCACATATTTGGCATAGGGGTTCTTGACTAAATTTGAAAAATCGTATTCTTTCTTCATCGTAAGAAACTTTCGTATTGTTTTTGTTCGTTCTTGGTAGCTTTTCGGGCTGAAATGATTTTGATCACCCGATCCAGTCCTTGAGTGAGGATGTGTTGTGACAGGTCTTGAGCATGCGGGCCACTCGGATCGGGGCCGTCAGAGCTGCGCCTCTCTGAATAACGGAAACAGGCAAGATCTTTTGCCCCCTTGCCTTTCCTGTTCTGATGATATGCGCGTACTCTGAATTAAAGGATGAAAGCGCCCTCCTTTTCCGACATGTTTATAAAACAGGCCAATGAGAGAGCAGGAGGAATCCCCCTTTCTAAGATGCTATCACTTCCTCTGTTTCTCGATCGGCCTGGATCAGTTGATCGATGATCATTCCCTTGATGGTCGCCGGGCCGTAGGTCTCCTTGAGGGCATGATAGGCATCATAGCCATCCGGAAATGTATTGACATGAAAATCCTCGGCAAGCTCACGGAAGGTCTCAGGGTCGTCTTCCAATTCGCAGGCTCTGCAATAGAACCCTATCAACTCTCCCAGCATGGGATGAAACTCATGAAAAAAGGCGAGGTCACTCAGGAAGCCAATGTCGGTGGGGTCCTTTTCCAGGCCTCTGTAAATAAGCGATTTCAGATTCAGATTACCCTGCCTGAAGTATTTGCGAAACAGGGCATAATTGGGTTCAACAGCGTCTTTTTCCGCCAAAAAAATGTCGAGCAATTTCTCTGAAAGCTCAAGATGCCCATCAAAATAAGCGAGCAGTATTTCCTGATTTTCATTCTGCACTACAGCCTTGTTTTCTTCTTCAATTTCATCGGGGTAGTCATCATCGAACCATTCAAAGCCTATCTTTGACAGCTCTTCCCGGTAATTTTCAGGATTCTTTCTAAAAACCTCTTCAACCTTTTCCCTGAGGATTTCATTCTTCAGTTTCATGAATTCATCGACGGGGTCTTTCTTGTCTTCCCTTTTCATCAGAACCACCTTTCGGTTTTCGTGAGGATCGTAAGACGCATCAATCTCAGGCATGGACGTCCGTTTTAGGAGCCAACCGGATAAAAGATCATTGTAGACTTTAAGGAATGATCTTTTTTAAAGCGCCCTACGATGCCGCACCTCTTTGTCGGAATGGCACCCGCTTTTTAAGGAGCCAGACTGGCTCCTTAAAGCGTTATGTTCCTCTGCCGCAAGGAAGTGGCGTTTAAACTGCGGCAGGCTCCTCTTTCTCATGCGATCTCGTCTTCGCCTTCAAAGACCTCGGGATGGTGCCCCTTCAAGCTCAAAGTTGTCCCTACAGATGGCCGTGGGCTTCAGGATCGGAATATCCAATGTACAACCGGCCTTACCAGGGCCTTCGTCAATTGGACATCCTCGTTGCTTGACAGGGCCAGGTCTGCGGGGAATCATGTCCAGCCGGGGTCGCCCCTTTCTTCTATCGGGGTCTCGATGGTCTTCCGGATATGTTTCTCCAGCCTCTCTATTCCTTTGATAAAATCGGCCAGATTTGTTTCTTCCAACAGATTCCAACTATCCAGATATCCCTTCGGGTGATTCCTAATTCTTCGGACAAACTTCAAGATTCCATCTAGATAGGCGTTTTTGTCTTTGTAATCCATACTCCGCACGCCAAGATCGCATTTCAAATATTCGCTGATCCTGTCGGCTATAATAAGACTTTGATAGGCCATTTCGGTGAGATCATCTGTATCCAATTCTTATTCCCTCATTCCAGGTCAGGGATTTGGTCGCGGGACAACAAGAGGGCTTTTAAGGATATTTGCTGCCATCACTGCACCATGTTCGGTAAACGGTGTATGGCAACGTCCTTCTTCCCCCACGCCCGGGTTTGACATCGCATTTTGCGATATCAAAACCTCCACTTCCTCTTGTGTAAGTCGAAACATGAAATCCTCAGGAAAATGATCCCTGTTCCGCTTGACAGCCTCGTTGAAGCGAAACGTGGGTGCACCATAAATAGCTGCTGAATCTCTATCAAGTATGACCTTCTTTCCACGAATGAGGAAAATCGATTTCTCTATTCTATCGGCGGGAATAACTGATTTTGTTTTTTGCATCTCACTTCCTTTTCTTATCTTTCGTCCCTTTTACGGTTCCAGCCACCGGGAGCGATAATAAAGGCCTCCTCTTATCCAGGGCACGCCGTGTGCGCTCCAATTCTGCGGCGATGAGCTTTTCATCCGGGAGCGCGGTCTTGTATTCGGCTGCCAGGACTTTGTTCGGGAGCCCTTCCAGCGCATATTTTGCAACGGCCCTATCTTTGTATGCGCAAAGGATAAGACCCACAGGCGGGTTCTCTCCGTCCAGGGTCCAGTTCTCACGGGCATAGTTGAGATAGAGGTGCATCTGCCCGGCATCCGCGTGGGTGAACTTGCCGAGTTTGAGATCGATGAGCATCAGGCAGCGCAGCCTGCGATGGAAGAAGACCAGATCCACCCGGTACCATTCATCGCCGACACGAAGCCTTTTCTGTCAGGCCACAAAGGTGAAATCGCCACCCAGTTCGAGCAGAAAGGATTCCAGATGCCGGATAAGGGCCTCTTCCAGGTCGGTTTCCGAGTATTCGTCCTTGAGACCAAGGAATTCCAGGACATAGGGATCTTTGATCTCCTCTTCGGGGGACACCCGGTCCTCTGCCTTTGATTTCGCGCCCCTCTGAAGCATGGCGGCCTTGTTTCTTGAAAGGGCCGTACGTTCATAGAACTGAGAGTTGATCTGTCGTTCAAGCTGCCGGACCGACCAGCCGCCCCTCAGGGCCTCTGTTTCATAAAAGCGACGGGCTTCGTCCGAGCGGCTGCGTCGGACCAAGAGCACATAGTGGGACCAGGAAAGGGGAAATACTGAGGACAAGTCTGTCATCCTGAAAATCCGAGACGGTGTTTCGGATTTTTCAAGGACGTTGGATTTCCGAGAGAGCGTCTCGGAAATCCATGAAGGCGGATAAGCCAGGTAGAAAAGGCGCATACTTTCCAGATTATCCACAGAAAATCCGCGACCAAAACGGCCGGTCAGATCCCCGGAAAGACATTTCAATAAGGGAACTCCATACTCCGCTCGCGATCCTCCTCCCTGCTCAAACTCCACGATCCGGCGACCCATCTCCCAGTAGGTCGCAGTCAAAATCGCATTCACTGAACGGGCCGCGTTTCTCCGGGCATCTTGCAGGAATGCGACCATACCTTCTACAAGCCGAGCGTATCCCTCAGACATACCATTTTTTTCCGGTTTCATTCCACCATCTCCCGCAGCATGACCATGATCTCCTGTTCCACGGTCTTGATATCGGCCTCGATCTCTTCGAGGGGCCGGGGCGGGGTATATTTGTAGAAATAGCGGTTGAAATTGATCTCATAACCCACCTCGGTCACGCCCCTCCAAACTGGGGGCGCGCATGTCTTCCATCTTGAACAAGACCTTGGTGAGCCCGCAGAGCACCTCCTGCAGGGCGTTGATGAAATTCTGGTCAAGGTCGTCGGGCAAGGTGAGCTTCCTCATGCGATGTCGTCTTCTCCCTCGAAGATCTCGGGATGATGCCTCTTCATGCTAAAAAAGCTGTTCCGGCCAATGACCACGT
This sequence comes from uncultured Desulfobacteraceae bacterium, assembly GCA_964639275.1. Classification (GTDB taxonomy): domain Bacteria; phylum Desulfobacterota; class DSM-4660; order Desulfatiglandales; family Desulfatiglandaceae; genus CAZXCQ01. The sequence goes on from CAZXCQ010000041.1 coordinate 9,257, forward strand.
GATCAAGAATCGGGATATCCACGGTCCAGCAGGCCTTGACGAGGGCCTTGGTCAATTGGATATCCTCGTCGCTGGCTAAGGGGAGGTCCGTGGGGTGGTTGTGGGCCAGGATCAGGGCCGAGGCCTTTTTCCGAAGGGTGGATTCCACGATCTCGCGGGGATAGACAACGGACATGTCCACAGTCCCTCTGAAGAGCACCTCCTCCGAGATCAGATGTCTTGACCGATTCAGGTACAGGAGCCTGAATTCCTCCCTGGTCAGAGGTCCCATAGATGCCTTGAGATAATCATGAAGGTCACTGGGGTTTTCAACCACATTCAATCGGGCCAAGGGCTGGCGAAGCTGGCGTTTGACGATCTCCATGGAGGCCAGGATCTGCGCGATTTTGGCCTTGCCGATCCCCTTGATCTTAAAAAGATCTTCCTGGGTGGCCGACATGAGCCCGCGAAATCCTCCAAATGCTTTCAGCATCTCCCGTGCGAGCCCCACAGCATCCTTTCCCTGCCTGCCGGTCCGGAGGAGAATCGCTAACAGCGCGGCATCACTCAGGGCCTCCGGCCCTTTTTCCAAAAGCCTCTCGCGCGGTCGATCACCTTCGGGCCAGTCTTTTATGCGAATCACCTTTTCCGTTGGATGATCCGTCGCCATTGACTCTTTCCTCATTCCAGGTCAGGGATTTGGTCGCGGGACAACAAGAGTCGGATCGAGCGCGCCTGATATAGCTCCTTTTGAATCAAACCTCTTTTTTCCAGGTTGATGACCATCTGGTGTACTGTGGGCGCGGAGACCTTAAAATATCTCTGCATATCCGATTCAGCCGGTGGGCGACCATGCAGTTTTGTATAGTAGTAGATAAACGCGAGATACTGGCCCTGCAGTGGCGTGTATCGGTTTTTCATTCCTCTCTCGACAGCCTTTCAAATTAGGATTTGGGTGCATAACAGAGCCGAAGTCTTTGGCTGAACTGCCTCGGCCTTTGATGGCTTATTAGTCATTTATTGCGCCAAAATGTCCTTCATCTTTTGTTTGAGCTTATAGGAGAATCGCTTGTCCCTGATCATCCGTTCCAGTGGATCATGGACCAATTCAATCGGCGAATATTCCAGGAACCGAAGGATCTCTGATATCCATTGTCGGGTGGTGTTGTTTGAAGGGATTCGATACAACTCATCAATCAGGTAGGGTATGAGCACTTTTCTTGTCTCTGGATAATCCAAGCGTCTCAAGATGTCTTTTTTGAAATGAACTTCCTCTATCGTCTCAGGAAGAGGCAGCCCTCTAAGGAAGTTGACCAAAGTCAGAATTGCCTGTTTATTCCCCAAAGAGATCATGGCGTGTAGAGTGGAAATTGCCTCATGACGCTTATCTGGTGCGGGATCTTTAAGTTTTGCTTCATACTCATCCACAGGCATTGTTGTCCAATCAATATTCCTGATTTGCTCCTCCAGTAAGGCTTGTTCAAATGTTTCCGGGGTAAGTTCTCCTGCTTGAATCAAGCGCCTTAACTCGCGACCTAAAGGGGAGTCATCATCAATTTCGATACCCTCACTCTCTTCATAATCCTCACATGCCTCGCGATCCCCCTTGTATTTTTTTCGGTCCACCAGATCTTGGCAACAGCCATAGTTTGAATTTTCCAGGAGTTCGTCGATAAATGGCTCAAACGCTTCATCATTCAGGCAGATACCGAATTCAGTGTCTTTTTCCATGGTTGCCGGGAAAAAACAGCCACAGTTCCAACATATCCTTTCCGATTTTTCTTCTGTCATGCTTTCCACTCCCCTATAACAAACAGAACAGGCATAGGTAATTTCTAACAAAAGGGCAAATCATCATCCCATTCATCACAAAAAACCCCGTCTATGCAATGACTGGAAGACCTCTCAAGTATGATCAAGAAGGTAGATATCGTCATGCGCAGCCACGCCGAATCTCCATCATCAAACTGATTGAATCTGAGGATATGTCGCTGGATTCGATTCGGATATGTCTGTGCCCTTTTCCCGATGCGAGCATCTCGCCGGGCCACCAGGCATGTCAAGTCCCGAAATACATATTCAGGGTAAGGAGGAAAAGAGCCTCCTGAAACGGGCTCAGCACGCCCTAAGGCAAGCGAACAAAGAAGCTTGAGATCTGAAACCGTGAATTTCACAGTCTCTACCTTTCTTCACTCCCTTCAAATATTTCCAGTTTGAAATGAAAACCTTCATAAGCCATCAGCATTCTGCCAAACTCATGCCATGAGAGCTCTTTGCCGTCGATGACAAGACAAGGAAGTTGTCCGCCTGTGTCATCATCCCAGGTGATGCGGCCGCGCACAATGTCTTCATCTGTGATGCTATAACGGGTTAGATCACCGGGTTCAATGTGCCTTCGTCCCAGTTCCCGCCGGATACGGTCAACAAGTTTTCCGAACAGGCCGAACAGGTCGTCTTCCACATCTCCACATATGCTGAATTCATAACCTCGCGGCTCGCCATCCTGAATCTCTAAGGCCCGGATAGCCACATGGTCTCCGAAAAGATGGGTCTGAAAGTGGAAGGTATGATCTTGGTCTCCCGTATCCTTTAAAGTCACGGGATGGAAAGACAAATGATCAAACTTCAATCCGGTCTCATAAGAAACAACCTCATTATAGCATCTGGAGCAGAGAAACTCTGTCGTGCCTTCGTGGGAAAGATGGACGCCATCATAAGGGGGAACATCAATCCCACAAGAATTACATCTATTTTCACTAGAATCATCATTCATATACTATTCCTTTGTTTTTAAGACGGTCTTTCGCCTCTGGCCAACACTGCGCTCTAGAGCCCCGCAAAAGGATTTGCGCGATCTTGGCCTTGCCGATCCCCTTGATCTTAAGAAGATCTTCCTGGGTTGCCGACATGAGCCCGCGAAATCCTCCAAACGCTTTCAGCATCTCCCGTGCGAGCCCCACAGCATCCTTTCCCTGCCTGCCGGTCCGGAGGAGAATCGCTAACAGCGCGGCATCACTCAGGGCCTCCGGCCCTTTTTCCAAAAGCCTCTCGCGCGGTCGATCACCTTCGGGCCAGTCTTTTATGCGAATCACCTTTTCCGTTGGATGATCCGTCGCCATTGACTCTTTCCTCATTCCAGGTCAGGGATTTGGTCGCGGGACAGCAGAGCCGAATCGAGCGCGGTTGAAAGGGCTCCTTCTGGTGTACCGTGGGCGCGGAGACCTTAAAATATCTCTGCATATCCGATTCAGCCGGTGGGCGACCATGCAGTTTGGTATAGTAATAGATAAAGGCGAGATACCGGCCCTGTAACGGAGTGTAATGGTCTTTCATTCCTCTCTCGACAGCCTTTCAAATAGGATTTAGAAGAGACGTAACATCTCAATAATTAGGAAAAAGACACCTGGATTCCGGCTTTCGCCGGAATCCAGCCCTTCTCACAATAAACATGATTGCCACTAATTATTGAGAAGATACCTTAAATTCTAAATTTTTTAGCAATGGGGCGCAGGAAAAGCAAGTGGAAAACATCAAAGAACGGTCATGATTGTTGTCCAAAGATTTCCAATGAAGTGTAATCCCCCTTATCCGTTCCTTCCAATCTCTTTTTCTTTCTCGTATCCGGAAAAGTCCCGCTTCACTTCTGTTCACCTGAGCCCGGTTTTCCCATTGAGCAAATCATATCAAATCCAGTCCTTTATCCCATGACACGACCCGACAGCCTTTGATCTCAAAAGACTCCATTACGTCAGCAATGATGAGCCCTCCGGCTGCCATATCCCCTGCCAGCTCTTTCCATTTGGTCAAGTTTTCAGTATGACCCGGCATTACGGTTGATGTCCACTTGATTTCTATTGGGTAGAGCCTACCATTTCGATCAATAATAAGGTCGACCTCCACTCCGGCCTTTGAACGCCAGTAATACAATTCCGGCCGTTCACCTCTGTTGTAAAAAGCCTTGACCCATTCCGCAACCACCATGGTCTCAAAGATAGGCCCCCGCATGGGACCTTGCATCAGGGGTTCCCTTGCATGCAGCCCGAGGAGAAATGTGACGATCCCCGTATCCAGAAAATATAACTTCGGGCTCTTGATGATTCTCTTGCCGAAGTTATTGAAATGAGGGGGCAAAAGGTAGATCTGATAACTGGCCTCAAGAATGCTCAACCATTTTTTCACCGTGGGCACGCTTACACCTGCATCTCTTCCTATCTCTGACATGTTCAAGATTTGACCGCTTCTGGCGGCGCAAAGACGCAGGAAACGATTGAATGAATTCAGATCACCCACATTCATGACCTGGCGCACGTCCCTTTCCAGATAGGTCTGAACATAGCCCGCGATCCAGAGTTTTCTATCGACATCACGATTGACCCTTATTTCAGGGTAAGCCCCTCGCAGCAGCCAGTCATCCAGTGAAAGACGCTTTTTCTTCTTCGTCTCCTTCTTTTGGCCGAAGGCAGCTGGCAGGAGTTTGTCCAGATCCACCACCTTGTTCCCCTTTTTTTCACTCTCGGCGATCGTGAAAGGGAGTAACGTCAGCACGGCAATCCTTCCCGAAAGGGACTGGCTGACTCCCTGCATCAAGGCGAAGCTCTGCGAACCGGATAAAAGCCACTGTCCGGGCCTTCGGTTGATGTCAATTGCTGACTTTATGTAGTGAAGCAGGTCCGGGGTATATTGGATCTCATCTAATATAACAGGAGGCGGATTGGCCTTCAGGAAGCCGACAGGGTCCTCAAGGACCCTTGCCCTGACATCGGGATTCTCAAGTGAGATAAACCGGTGGGATTTTGAAAATCTCTCAAACAAGAGCGTCGTTTTCCCTGACTGCCTTGGTCCCGTTACCAGCACAGCCGGAAAGGTCTTCATGGCCTTTTTCATGGCGCCTTCTAAGATCCTGGGAAACATACGGGATTCATACTATGGCCATATTTAATTTTCAAGTTTAAATTTGGCCAAAGCTCATTTTTCCCCAGACATTCTTAAAAGGCGATTCAAGCTCTCGTCCTGAGTCCTTTTTTCGCAAAGGACTGCATGAGAAAGATAAGATCGAGAGGTTAAATGATGGGGTGTCAAGGCCCAGGCGCAAAAAGGGGGTCCGTGCTCTTATGGGTTTCTCGGGTAGAGTGCCTAAAACTGACCGGGGATTCAGTCCGATGAACAGGGGAAATAACCCGTTTCAAAACATTATCGCTTCGTCTGTCTCACGATCAGCCTGGATCAGTTGATCGATGATCATTCCTTTGAGGATCGCCGGGCCGTAGATCTCCTTGAGGGCATGATAGGCATCATAAGATTATTCGATCCCGGCAGTGCACATTTGATGGACCACTACCGGAATGTCCCATATCGATATCTATTCATAATAGGGGTTGTCCCGGATAGTTTTGTTCCCGAATTTATCTTCCACAATAAACTTATCCTCTGGAAGGAATGCGCCCAAATTATTCTTGAGGTAATTCAGATATCCTTTGTTGCCCATCCTTCCCCCGCTCATTTTGTTTACGGATATCATGAGCCTCAGATAAACCTGCCCGATCATCTGCTCATCCAGCCCTTCCTTCCAGGTTGAGCAACGGGTTTCGTATTGATCGAGAAGTGCCCGTGGCAGTCTATCCAGATGGGCTGGTTGAATCTGTTTTTGCTCCGCATGGACCTCATAGATCGTCTTATAGGCATCACGGGTCTGAGGATCGGTAAGCGCGAAATCGCTCTCTTTGTACAAGTCCCGAACCAGTGATTCGATATCATAGGCCATTTCCGCCACAGCCGGGTTCTGAAAAATATCATCATATTGACCGTGACCGACCTCGCCGATCAGTTGAGCGTATTTTTTTTCTTCTTCTTTCTTCTTCTGAAAGGCTACTCCGTCCATATGTCTGCAATCCGGGGTACAATCTATGTGGCGGCCCCTGCTCTCTGCGCAGCACACGGGACAGATGACCCTATCGACCGGTGCACAGAAGCGCTTTGCCTTCTTTTGTGAACACAAACCACATTTTGCCATGGTTCATTTTCCTTTCTACGCAGGCCCTTATTCTGCCGGCGAATACCCCAGGAACCGAAGGATCTCTGATATCCATTGTCTGGTGGTGTTGGCAGATCAGATATGCATAATTCCTTACAAAAGGGTAAATCATCCTCCTCTTATCACAAGAACCCTTCTCTTTGCAATGACCGGAAGACTTGTCAAGTATGATCAAAGCTGACCTCTGGTAAAAGCTAGCGCCCTTTTTGATAGACATAGGAGAGGGAACAAAAAGGGACAAGGTCATGCCTGGTAGGGGGCAATTTTTCGTGTGAACCGATAATCAGGAACGATAAAGATTGTATGCGGAGTGAAGCAAGATTTCCACAGTATTTGGGGGATAGATTGTGCTGGCTTCATTCCGCATACAATCTTTTTATCTTGGGGACAAATCCCCAGAACCCCCAGAGAACAAATGCCCCCAATGTGGGCAGTATCCATTCTTTCATATCCTGGCCCCCTACACCTGTGAATGATTAGAAATTGATTTGTTGGATGATCCTGGATGGTCTTCCTCGCCCCAAAGTTATAACATACCTTAATTACAGAAAAGACCTCAATCGTCTATTCAAGGGGATGCCCCCGGAAAACGCCGGTCTTTCACAAAAAAACAAGCGAAAACTATCTCTCAAAGTCCTTGTGGCGGAAAGTCAAACCTGTTATAGTCGCGCGCAATTGAAGAGAGGGCCCTTGGCGTTCCTGTTGGGCTATCGAGAAACGAGAATCGAGGAACGAGAGGGCAACCCATTTCATGGGACTCAAGCATTTCTCCGAGAGGAGCACACACTGTGGATAATTGGACTTTTGGCATCATGGTAACTATTGTGGGAATGGGGGGTACGATTCTGACACTCTGGATCCTGAGCCTTTTCATAGTCTTACTAAAAAAGGTGTTTCCCCTCGCCAAGGAACACGGGGCGGATATTAAGACCGGCCCGGTCAAGGAGGGCTCATCATGACCAACAGCCTTCTCCTCGCCCTCTCCGGTCTCAGTGCCGGATGCAGCTATCTCTTCACGGCAGGCCTCCCGAACCTGGTCATGCTTATGGTAGGCGGGGTCCTCCTCTATCTGGGTGTCCGAAAGGGGGTCGAGCCACTCCTCCTTGTCCCCATCGGGTTCGGGTGCCTCCTGGTTAACCTCCCGCTCAGCGACGTCATGGATGAGGGGGGGATCCTGCGGACCTTCTATCACATGGGCATCATGAATGAGCTCTTTCCCCTCCTGATCTTTGTGGGGATCGGGGCAATGACCGACTTCGGCCCGCTCCTCGAAAACCCAAAGATCCTGCTTCTGGGGGCGGCCGGGCAGTTCGGGATCTTCCTCACCCTCCTCCTGGCCCTGGCCCTGGGCTTTGCCAAGCTGGAGGCCGTGTGTATCGGGATCATCGGGGCGTGCGATGGGCCCACGGCCATTTATGTTACCTCCCAGTACGCCCCCCAGCTCCTGGGGGCGGTGTCGGTTGCCGCCTACTCCTATATGTCACTGGTCCCCGTGATCCAGCCTCCCATCATGAGGGTCCTTACCACGGGCAAGGAGAAGCGAATTCGCATGGGAATAGTCCGAAAGACCGTCTCCAAACGGGCCCTTTTGCTTTTCCCCATACTGGTGACCATGGTAACCGGCCTGATCGCTCCCAAGGGGCTTCCTTTGATGGGCATGATCATGCTGGGGAACTTTATGAGGGAGAGCGGGGTGGTGACCCGGCTCACCAAGGCCTCGGAAAATGAGATTGCCAACATAGTCACCCTCTTCCTGGGCCTCGCCATTGGTGGGACCATGGAAGGACACGCCTTTTTAAAGGCACAGACCCTCGCCATCTTTGGTTTGGGCTTTTTGGCCATCTGTCTGGATACTGCGACAGGGATCCTTTTTGGAAAACTCATGTGCGCCCTTACCGGGGGCAAGGTAAACCCGCTTATCGGTGCGGCAGGCATCTCAGCATACCCCATGGCCGCCCGCGTGGCCCAGGTCCAGGGACAGAAGTATGATAAGGCAAACTACCTCCTGATGCACGCTGTTGGCGCCAACACCGGCGGGCAGCTCGGCTCGGTCATGGCCGCGGCTGTGATGCTGTCGGTACTCAAGGGGATGGGGCTGGTCTGATAGAGGCCTTTCAAAAAGGGGCTGTGAGGGCTGCCCAGCAGAGGGTAAAGTAGGCAAAAGGCCGGGCTATTGCAGATGGACGGGACATATCTGGCCATAGCCGGGGCCTCGGTCTGGTTGGTCATCCTGATGCTGCCGTGGCGTCCATGGGATACACGCCAGTCTCTGGACGCCCCCCCTGGCCCATGGCAAGAAGCCCTGAGTGATATCACGGTCCTTATCCCCGCGCGAAATGAGGCAGGGGTGATCGGGGCCTCCCTTTTGGGCCTGAAGGCACAAGGCGCGGATCTGGATATCATCCTGATAGATGACCAATCGACAGACGGCACTGCCCGGGTGGCAGGGGCAGTGGCCGGTAAAAGGCCCCGCATCATTTGCGGGGAACCGCCGCCAGCAGGCTGGAGCGGAAAGCTCTGGGCACTTGAGCAGGGGGCCAGGTACGTCACCACGCCGCTGCTCCTGCTGATGGATGCCGATATTGAGCTGGCCCCCGGGATCCTGGCCGCCCTTCGAGCCAAGATGAAACAAGAGGGCATCCAGTTCATTTCACTGATGGCATCTCTACGGATGGCCACTTTCTGGGAGCGGCTGTTGATGCCCGCCTTTGTCTTTTTTTTCAAGCTCCTTTATCCCTTCCGGCTATCCAACTCCGCCTTTCGGGCAATCGCCGCCGGTGCAGGGGGATGTATCCTCATGGAAAAGGCGGTCCTCGACCGCATGGGGGGGTTCAAGGGGGTCCGCGGTCACCTGATCGATGACTGTGCGCTGGCAAAGAGGGCAAAGTCATTCGGGTTCAGGACATGGATCGGTCTGACCCATTCAGTAAAAAGCCTTCGATCATACGATCATCTCACCACCGTCTGGAAGATGGTGGCACGTACCGCATTCACCCAGTTGCGTTATTCTACCCCGCTCCTTCTGCTGTGCACGCTCATAATGATAACAGCATTCTGGGTGCCGGTTGCGGGTGTGGTATTACTTTCCTCTCCAGGGGCAAAGACCATCTCTGCACTTGCCCTCGTGGCCATGGCCCTGAGCTACTATCCCACCCTCAGATTCTATCGCCTCTCAGGCTGGTGGGCAGCGGCAATGCCGCTGATCGGCACCCTCTACCTTGCCATGACATGGTCCTCTGCCATCCTCTCCTGGCAGGGAAAAGGCCTCAGCTGGAAGGGGAGATCCTATACCGGAAAAGGGGGTCCTGCTTGATTTAAGAAGCTCCAATTATTGAATCCTTTTGAGGCGAGGTCTCTCTCTGAGACAGGTCTCTTCCATACTTGACAGGCCTATATGATTTTTCTAATATCACGGAAGAAATCACTGCAAGGATCTTGAGAGCAATCACTTGAGCATACCCACGATTCAAAAGGCCCGTATCGGCGCCTACATCGCCAGACAAAAGTTTGCGGGAAACGGGAGATTTCCGCTCGTCCTGATGCTGGAACCCCTGTTCCGCTGCAATCTCCGCTGCAAGGGCTGCGGAAAGATCGCGTACCCCGACGAGGTATTGTGCAGACAGCTCAGTGTCCAGGAGTGCGTCACGGCAGTTGATGAGTGCGGCGCACCTGTTGTCTCTATTGCCGGTGGAGAGCCAATGCTCCACCCGGACATCCATCTCATCGCCCGTGAACTGACGGATCGAAAAAGATTTGTCTATCTATGCACAAACGCCATCCTCGTGGAGAAGAAGATCAGGCATTTTGAGCCATCCCCGTACTTGACCTTTAATATCCACCTCGATGGCCTGAACGAATCCCACGACGCACGGGTTAGCTGCAAGGGCGCATTCAACAAGGCGGTGGCGGCTATCCGCCTGCTGCTCTCCAATGGCTTCCGTGTCACCACAAACACCACCCTCTTTGATGGGGAAACGCCAGAGGGCGCAGCCCGGTTGTTTGATTTTCTGTCTACCCTCGGAGTCGAGGGCATGACGATCTCGCCGGGGTTTTGCTATGCAAACGCCCCTGACCAGGGTCACTTTCTGGGACGTCGGGGGACCAACGCCCTATTCCGCAACCTGTTCCTGCTTGGGAAAAACAGGCACTGGAGATTTAACCACACCACCCTTTATCTGGATTTTCTGGCCGGCAATCAGGATTATGCCTGCCTGCCCTGGGGGAATCCAACCTACAACATCTTCGGATGGCAAAGGCCCTGTTACCTGCTCAACGATGGTTACGCGGAAACGTACAAGGAACTGATGGAGACTACGGACTGGACGCGATACGGGGTGGGCAAGGACCTCCGTTGCGCCAACTGTATGATCCACTCAGGCTTTGAGCCGAGTGCAGTGATGGATTCGGTCAAAAACCCTTTAAAGGCCTTGTTTGTCAGTCTGAGGGGGTTATCCGGGTCTCCTGTGGAAAATTGACAGGCGATATCTCATGCGAGTCACATCGTCGGTCTCCGCTCTGGGGAGACGAGGGAGGCCGGGAGGTGATTCGAAACCTGTATCCGCCAGCCACGTCTGAGGCCCTTGAGGGCGGCGACAAAGCCGTTTCTGGCATGCAGCAACTCGGCTACCAGCGAGGGCCTCGACCATAGCCTGCGCAAAAGGATGGGGAGTCGGACCTTTCCGTTTTGATCGAGGCAGGAAAACAGGTCCTCTGGCACGCCCCGATCAGCAGTATCGCAGATTGCGCGCAGGAGAAAAAAGGGCAGGTCGGTCTCGGTGGCTGTGCGGGCAACGGCCGAACTCTCCATATCCACGGCCAGGGCATGGGTCTGTCTGAAGATTGATTCCTTGCTCTCGGCACTCAGGGACGGCCGGGGGACAGTGATGACCGTACCGATATGAGCGGGAACACCCTTTGCCACAAGCGCTCCACGGGCCAAATCAAGCCCGGAACTCCCTTCCCAGACGCAGTAGCTCCCCCTGGCACTTTCTTCAAGGACTTTTTGCCCGACGATCAGATCCCCTGACCTCAACCCGGGATCCAGCCCTCCTGAAACGCCCAAGACCGCCAGGGCAGCAACGCCTTGGCCGATCAACCACCTTGCGGCCGAAAAGGCGTTTTGCGTCCCCATGCCCGAACGGGCGCAGAGGAGATCTGTGCCGTCCTGAAGACGAAGACGGCTAAAGATCCGTCCCCCCACGCGTTTCCACGGGCCCCGTCCTATCAAAAAGCGGGCCTCGGCCGGAAGTGCAACAACAAGGCCCAGTGGAGGTTTCATGAGCTATTTCAGCGCAGGGAGGGAAAGATCGGCAGGGCTTTGGAGGCTGACGCGGTCCTGGACGCTTCCCCCGGCAGTGCGGAGGCGTTTGTACAGGCCCAGGGCCCAGAGGGGAAAATACTGTCCATAGCCATGGTAGCGGAGATAAAAAACGGTGGGAAATCCTGTGCCGGTAAAGGCGGTTTCTTCCCAGCCCCCCTCAGGGTCTTGCATACTGAGAAGGTAGTGGACACCACGCTGGACCGATGGACTGTGGACTTCACCGGCAGCCATGAGGCCGAGGAGGGCCCAGGCGGTCTGCGATGGAGTGCTTGCCCCTTTTCCAGCGAACAAAGGATCGTTGTATGAGTAACAGGTCTCCCCCCACCCCCCATCAGGGTTCTGGCACGATCTTAACCACTCAACCGCCCTTTGGATATACGGTTGGGACATGTCTTCACCGGCCCGGGCAAGCCCCATAAGGACTGACCATGTGCCATAGATATAATTTACCCCCCGCGGCCAAACCAACCCCCAAAATCTTCCTGATCATATTGGACAAATTTGAGCCCCCTGGCAATGGGGGGAAAGTCTCTGCCATGTCCGAGCATCGCGAGAAGCTCGATACAGCGACCGGTCAAATCGGAGGTGCTCGGGTCGAGCAAGGCCCCGTGGTCGGCAAATGGAATGTCATTGAGGTAGAGGTAGTTGTTGTCGATGTCGAAGGCACCCCACCCCCCGTCTGAGCTCTGCATACCGACGACCCAGTTTACTGCCCTGGCGAGCCTTTCCTGATATTCTTCCCTCTTCAGGATGCCTGTCCGCAGAAGGGCCATCAGGACCATCGGGGTATCATCCACGTCGGGATAGAAGGTATTTTCAAACTGAAAGCCCCAGCCCCCCGATTTTAGGTCTGCCGCACGATAGGACCAGTCCCCTGGCACCCTGATCTGTTTCTTGAATAGCCACTCAACGGCACGGGTCACGCCCTCATGGTCTGGGGGCAGACCGGCCTCCAGTAGGGCGGAGAGGCTCAGGCACGTATCCCAGATCGGCGAGAGGCAGGGTTGACAGAATGCCTCTTCCCCCTGGGAGAGAACCAAGTCCTCTATGGCCCTGATGCCCCTTGCCACGTCCGGGTGGTCATCGGGATACCCCAGCACCTTGAGGGCCATGACCGCATTGGCCATGGCCGGAAATATGGCGCCAATCCCCCCCTCTCCCTGCATCCGCTCAACGGTCCACTGCTCGGCCCGCTTCAAGGCCCTTTCCCCGAGACCATGTGGCATAAAGGGGTCTATCACCTTCAACAGCCGATCTAACAGGACAAAGGCGCTTTTCCGCATACTCCTGGGGATAAAACGATCCAAATGGCGGAGCGTTTCGGGAGGATCCACAAATAGCTCGGTCACCCCCTCCTCCAGACCCAACCGGCACACCCATCGTCTGGCATAAAGGATGAGCAAGGGCACAATCACCGTTCGGGACCAATAGGAGACCTTATAAAGGTTGAAAAAAAACCACCTGGGGAGGAGCATGATTTCAATGGGCATGGCAGGAGCGGTACGCCATGGGATCTGACCAAAAAGGGCCAAGGTAATGCGGGTAAAGACATTGACCTTGGCGGCCCCGCCTTGGCCCAATATCAGTCGGCGTGCCTGGGCCATATGATGTTCATCTTGCCGGTCACCCAGGAGCTTCAAGGCGAAGTAGGCCTTGACCGTGGCGCTTATGTCTGCCTTGCCATCCGTATACAAGGGCCAACCGCCGTCCTCAAGTTGCCTTGCGCGAATATAGCGGGCCAGCCTCTTGCTGAGTTCCGGCTGGATCTCCCGCCCCAGAAAACGCTGAAGCAATATGTATTCGGAGGGTATGGTGGTGTCTGCTTCCAGGTTGAACACCCAATAACCTTTTTGATTCTGTGTGGATAACAGGTATTCCCGCGCCTTGGTGATAGCCTCTGTGAGCCGCTCCATTGTAAAGAGGGGACCCCCGGGCAAAGGGGCCCTTTTGGGTACTCGGGGGGAGGGAAGTGTCTTGGTCCTTCTAAGAAGCCCAAAACTGACACGGCTGATTCGTCTCATGCATAGACCTCTGTTCCGGTAGAAAGTCGGTAAGGTTGCTTTGGGAAATGCCAAAATAAAATTATCAATATATACAAAATTTATCAAAAAATAGCAAGAGTTTTTATCGTTCCTTTTTACGAATTCTGGGGCTTACTCTCCATCTTCTTTTTCTTTTTTTGCTGCCGTTTGCTCATAGCGGCCGTCTCTTCAGGCTTCTCTCTTTTCTTCTCCTTTTTCTTTTTGGGCCCGGCCATCTTTTCGGCCTTGGTCCTTGCCATCTCTTCTGCCTTTTTCTCCAGGTTGGAGATGACGCTTAATCTTGCCTCTGTGGCCCTGATCTCGGCCCTGATCTTCCTGACGTCTGCATCCTTGGCCATCTTTTCCGGCTCAAGCCCCTTGTCAGCCAGAAACGACAATCGTTGGTTCAACTTCTCTTGAAAGTAGGCCTTTTGCGCCAGCCTACTGGCCCTTTTCTTTGATGCCATCTATTTCTCCTTCCTTTTTGGCCCCTTGAATATGACCCGTAAGCCCTTGGCCTCGCCGTCTACCTATCACGGCCTGGTGTTTCTGGGTGCCCGTTGCCCGCCATATGACGTCACCCCAAAAAGCGGCAGTGGACATCCTATCCCGGTCTGTCCTTTTTATCTTCCATATGCATGGCACGCAACTGTCTTTTTAATACCTTGCCAGATGGATTTCGCGGGAGCTCATCAATGAACTCTATCTCCTTTGGCACCTTAAATTTTGCCATTTTCTCGGTACAGTGTTGGACTATTTCCTCCTTGGTAAGGCTCTTCCCCGCCTTTAACACCACATAAGCCTTTGGCACTTCCAGCCACTTTGGATGCGAAATACCGATTACAGCGGCTTCCAATACAGCAGGAAGCTCGTAGATGACTCGCTCCACTTCCGGGGATGCAATGTTTTCGCCCCCGCTGATAATCATATCTTTCTTGCGGTCCATGATATAGAGATAGCCTTCCTCGTCCAGGGTACCGATATCTCCGGTATGAAACCAGCCCCCCTTTATCGCTCCTTCTGTGGCTTCAGGGTTCTTCCAGTACCCCTTAAAGACCTTGGGACCCTTGAGGCAGATTTCCCCCAGTTGATTGGGGGCAGCATCCCGACCCTCATCATCCACAATACGCACCTGGAGATGGGGAACTGGCTTCCCGACAGATCCGATCTTATCTAACATCTTGTCCTTTGCGAGAAAGGTGTCTCCGGAGACCGTCTCGGTCAGCCCGTAGGCATCGGCAAACCAGGCGTCCGGGAACTTTTCCCTGAACTGCTGTATGAGGGCCTGGGGCATCTTTTCGCCCCCGTCTATAATAAAACGCACCGAAGACACATCGTAGTGATCAAAGGTGGGTTCATTAAAGAGCATGATGGTCATAGCGGGCGAAAGCCAAAGATTGGTGACCTTTTCTTTATCAATGGCCTGGAGGACCTCCACCGGGTCGAACTTCCTCAATATGACCAGACTACCCCCGCAATAAAGCGTCCCTGTTCCCGGCAGATCCATTCCGCCCACATGATAAAGGGGGCCTACCACCAGGGTCCGGTCAAGATCGCTTATCCCGAAGGTCAAGATATGGCCGATGTTTTTCCAGTAGAGATTGCCATAAGTCAGCATGACCCCTTTGGGGTGGGCTGTGGTGCCCGAGGTATACATGAGCCTGTGGAGGTCATCGAGGCCCGCCTCGGCATGTGGGGGAGTTGCCCCGCTGTTTTTCTCGATTAGACTCTCGTAGCCGATCCAGCCATCGGGGATATCTCTCCCAAAAAGAAGTCCATGTCTCAGGTTCGGCAGGGCTCCCCTTATGGATGAAATCACGGGCACAAACTCCCCCTCTGTGATAAGGGCCTTGGCCTCGGCATTTTCAAGGATGTACTGGAACTCTTGGCCTGCAAGACGAAAGTTCAAGGGAAGCCAAACCGCACCGATCTGGTTCACTGCAAAGGTGATTTCCAGGTACTCGCAGCAATTATAAAGAAGGACTCCAACGATGTCGCCCCTGCCAAGCCCCAGTTCAATCAACCCCTGGGCAAGGCTGTTACTCCTTTTACGAAGTTCACTGTAGGTCACCCGCCTTCCCGGACCAATAAGGCATTCCTTTTCAGGAAACCGGTCGGCGTTTCTCTCCAAAACCTCGCTCCAATTCATCGGAAACCACCTCCTCAGGTCAGGTCTTTTTTTTGCAATCTGATGGACCTTAGAGCTCCATCAGGCGATCTGCCAGTGACGGCTGAGTGTTAAAAATAACCTCGATTCCCGGTCGGTCAATCTCTTTTTAAGAAATCTAATAGCCCGGCGCCTGTGTTTTTTTGGCGCAGATCCACCGACCCCCTGATGCCAGCGGCCAGTCATGTCTGCGCAGGTCTTTAACAGAAAATTCTTCCTAATTTCCCCGTGATCATCGAGGCATTTAGAACACGGTTGGCTTGTCCTTGTCAAGCCATAGGTGGCGGCCAGGCTTTGCCTCTGCCAGTTGACTGAAAAGGGGGAGCCCGGCTTGCCTTTTACCTGCCGTCGGCGGGATAATATGGTTCTCTTTTCAATAAGAAGACCTGACACAAAAGGCGCGACATCAATGCCCCGGGTTTCAAAGGGCGAAAGGGTCGCTGGGTGTCAAGGATAGTCATTGAGCAAGCGCTCAGTTTTTCCTTGACATCAACAACCCCGGTTGATTAAAGAATTATTCGGCGTGTGATTTCTTTACGTTCTCTAACGGTCTCAGACAGGGATACACCCTTCAAAACAGAACCCCATTCCCCTGTCCAATTGTCAGTTTTGAAAATGGCTAGACCGATAGGTCTATTCCTAGTTGCCCCTGTTTACTCAAGATCAAGCATGAGGAGGCCCACACGATGGAACTCAAGGACAAGGTGGCAGTCGTCACAGGGGGTGGCATGGGTATTGGCCAAGCCATCGCCCTGGCATTGGCAAGAGAAGGTGCTCATGTGGCAATTCTCGACATCGACATGGAGGCGGCCAAAAAAACAGCTTCTCAGATAACCAACTTGGGTCGGGACGTCCTGGTATGCGAGGCAGATGTCTCTAAGGCCCCGGCTGTGGATCAGGCCACAAATCAGACCCTGGAGAGATTCGGGCACATCGACATCCTGATCAACAATGCGGGTGTCACGCACCCTGCGGTGTCCATCCTTGACCTCGACCTGGAGTTTCTCGACAAGGTCTCAGGCATTGATTTCAAGGGTGTTTATCTCTGTTCAAGACGGATTGGAAGGGAGATGGTGCGACAGCAATCCGGCGTTGTCATCAACATTTCCTCGGTGACGGCATTGACACCCGTGCCCCTTGTTGTATATGCGCCGATCAAGAGCGCGGTGTTAATGCTGACCCAGATCCTGGCACGCGATTGGGCCCAGAAGGGCATCCGGGTAAACGCCATCGCACCGGGTTATATCCTGACCCCCCTCCTCCAGGGTATGTTTGACAAAGGTCTACGCGACCCGGACATTATCCTGAGCCACATCCCCATGAAGAAGTTTATTATGCCGTCAGATGTTGCTGATGCGGCCGTATTTTTGTGCTCCGAAAAGGCGCGATTTATCACCGGTGTGACACTTCCGGTGGATGCGGGATTTTCTTGCGAGGGTGGCTGGAGGGCTTACGGGTATAAATAGTTTTGAGCCCAGGGGACGGAGAGGAAGGTGAGCAGGAAAGGAGGTGATAGAACAGCTAAAGCGAAACTCGGGACCAAAAACGATTTGGATAGATTGTTTTTTGCATGGGAAAGGAGGTCGTAATGAATCGAGTGAGTCTGAAGGGTCGATTGACAGTCAACCCCGTGATCATCTTGACGGTGGTTGCCTTGGCATGTTCATTTATGGTTTTTGGCGGGTCGGTAGGTGCCCAGGAGCCGATCAAGATCGGCTTTGTCTCTATCATGTCAGGTCGGGTCGCCATGCTTGGTGAAGAGGGCTCCAAGGGCGCCCAACTGGCGATCGATGAAATCAACGCCAAAGGGGGCGTCATCGGGAGAAAGTTTGAACTTCTCACCCGTGATTCCACAGGCAAGATCGAAGAGGCAGTGCGGATCGCGCGCGATTACGTGGTACGAGATAAGGTTGACTTTATTATGGATGGGAGTAGCAGCCGGGAGTCTTTTGCCGTCAAAGAGGTCTCCAGAGATCTGAAGAAGGTGACCATGATTACGGCGAGCGAGACCACCGCCAATACCGCTGATCCCAAAATCTGGACCCCTTACAGCTTCAGGACGGCCCGGGTGGCGATCCATGACTGTATCGTAGGGGGGTACTTCGCGGGTAAGGTATCCAGGGAGTTCGGGCTTAAGAAATGGTATTCCATTTCTCCGGACTACGCCTATGGCCATGATAATACCAATCTCTTTTTTGAGTATCTCAAAAAGAACTACCCGGATTATAAGGTCATAGGACAGCAGTGGCCCAAGATTTTCGAACCTGATTATACGGCCCATATCACCAAGATCATGAAAGATAAACCGGATGCGGTTTACTCCTGCCTCTGGGGAGGGGATATTACGGCCTTCATGGAGCAGGCCAGCCTGTACGGTCTGTTCAAAAGGGTGAAATTCTTTGGTATCAATATTGCTGACCCCCTGGTCTTGGGGGCGCTCAAGAAAGGGGTGCCGGCCGGGATGTATACGGGGAGCCGTTATAACCCGACTATGCCCGATACGCCGGCCAACCACGCCTTCGGTGAAAACTTCAAGAAGAAATACGGAACCTATCCATCCAACTGGTCTTGGCAGGCCTACACGGCGGTCTTGCTCCTGGAAGCGGCCGTAAAAAAGGCCGGCTCAACAGACAACGAAAAGGTCATCAAGGCCCTGGAAGGGCTGACCATCAAGGCCCCGTGTGCTCAGCCTCCCGGGGAGACGGTGACCATGAGGGCCTATGATCACCAGATGATTTACTATACCATTGGGTGGGCCAAGACTATCTCCAAGCCGCCGTATGTGACCGACAGGACCTACATGCCCTGGGAAAAGATCCTGAAAGAGGAAGCAGCGTACTTGAAGAAGATGGGTTGGAACTAGCAGAAATGGTGTTTCAGAGGGTATCCTCTGAGGCACCATCTACCAAAGGATAGGAGGGAGTCGATTGGATCTCTTAAGCCTGATCGAATGCCTCGGTGATCCCGGATGTCTGATTAACCAGACCGCCAGTGCCCTGATCTTTGCCATGCTCCTTTTTCTCATTGCCTCGGGGCTTTCTCTTATTTTCGGGGTCCTGGGGGTGATGAATTTTGCCCACGGCTCCTTATATATGCTTGGGGCCTACCTGGCCTACACGATCTACGCAGGGACTTCAAGTTTCTCCCTGGCCATCGTGTTTGGCTGTATGGCAGTCGGTGTTTTTGGGGTATTTTTCGAGAGAGTCTTCTTAAAACCGATCTACAGAGAACATATCCTCTATCAGCTGCTACTCACCTATGCCTTTATCCTTGTGCTGGACGACGTGGCAAAACTGGTCTGGGGTTATGAATTCATAACAATGGGGGCCCCGGATGCCTTCCAGCGTCCACCGCTTGAACTGGCAGGCAGTTTTATTCCCAGCTATTACGTCTTTGTCATCATCATGGGGATTGTTGTTGCCTTGCTGTTGTGGATGTTTCTCTGGAAGACAAGGTACGGAAAGCTTATCCGCGCCACCGCCCACAGCAGCGAGATGGTGATGGCCCTGGGAAAGAATACCAGGCTGATCTATGCAGGGGTATTTGGCATCGGCGCCATGCTCGCGGGTCTGGGGGGGGCGCTTGCTGCCCCTATCCGGTCTATTTTCCCCGGGATGGGCTCAAATGTGGTGGTAGATTGTTTTATCGTGGTCGTGGTGGGAGGGATGGGCAGCATTCCGGGGGCGTTTCTGGCCGCGATCTTGATCGGCTTTATGAGGGCGTTCGGGATAATCGGGTTTCCTTTGATCGAAGAGGCCCTTATCTTTATCCTCATGGCAGTTGTCCTGATCGTTCGTCCGCAAGGATTCTTTGGCAGGGCGGAATTGTAGGGGAAGGTGAAAAGATGAAACAGACGTTTATGTGGGGAATCATCACTGCGACCGGTCTGATCATACTGTCTTTTGTGTTTCCATCCAAGTTTCTGATCAATCTCCTTACACAAATCCTCATCATGGGCCTTTTTGCAACAAGTCTGAACCTTCTCGTCGGGTATACCGGAATGGTATCCTTTGGACATGCCGCCTTTTTTGGGGTGGGCGCATATACCGCAGGCATTATCCTTCAGAAATACTCCTCGTCCGTCCTGTTCGCATTGGGTACGACGCTCCTCTTTTCCGCCATTGCCGCCCTCATTATCGGCTCTTTCTGCATCAGGCTGGGAAGCATATACTTTGCAATGCTTACCCTCGCCTTTAACCAGATCATTTACATTATCGTGATCCGGTGGAACGACATGACCGGCGGAGATCAGGGGCTGATCGGTGGGATACCGTTGCCCCCGTTTCTCTCGAACCCGAGGGGCTACTTTATCTTTACCGTTATCGTGGTTGTGGCCAGCCTGACCATTTGCAAGCTGGTGGTGGATTCCCCTTTTGGGGCCATTCTGAAGGTGATTCGTGAAAACGCAGACCGGGCCTATTCTCTGGGCATCAGGGTCAAGAGCTATCAGCTGATTGTCTTTGTCATGGCCGGAATTTTTGGAGGCCTTTCCGGTGCCCTCATGTCACTGTTTATCAGCGGGGCCTACCCGGACTTTTGTTATTGGGCCAAGTCAGCAGAACCCATCTTTATGGTCATCGTAGGCGGGATGAATTCCTTTCTCGGTCCTTTGATCGGGGCAGGCATCTTTACGGCACTTATTGCCTATTCAACGATGTTTACCAACCTCTGGGGGTTTATCATAGGCGGGGTCCTGGTCTTGATCATACTTCTGGTTCGCAAGGGCTTGGTAGACTATGTGATGGATCTGGTGGGCAACAGGTCTGTTGGCAGTCCTAAGAGGCTCTTGAATCCTGAAGAAAGCGGTTAGCAAAGGCAGGTGTAGCCAATGAATATTCTGGAGGTTCAGAACCTGAACAAGTCTTTTGGTGGACTACAGGCCATCAATGATCTGAGCCTGAAATTTGAGGAAGGGGAGATGAGTTCCATTATCGGACCCAATGGTGCTGGAAAGACCACCTTCTTTAATCTCTTGACCGGCTACTTGCGGCTCGACAGCGGGAAAATCCTGTTCAAGAATCAGGATATCTCCAGGTTGCCCCATTACAAAATCGGCCGCATGGGGATAAACCGATCATTTCAGATCAGTCATGTCTGCCCCTCACTCACTGTCTTTGAAAATCTGAGGGCCTCGATTCTCTCAAAGAGAAAAAAGACCTTTAAGTTCTTCACCCCTGTAAAGGGGATGAAGGATGTCGAGGAAGAAGTAATGAGCGTCCTGGAAGACATCAACTTAAAGGATGTGGCCGGAACGCCCGCCAACCAGTTGCCCCACGGCGCCCTCAAGGGCCTCGACATTGGAATGGCCCTGGCCATGGATCCCCAGGTTGCCCTTTTGGATGAGCCAACAGCCGGTATGCCGTCAGGAGACCGAATGAGGATCATGGATCTTATTCAAA
>CAZXCQ010000042.1:0-30052 GCA_964639275.1 uncultured Desulfobacteraceae bacterium
CGGCGAGGCGCACAATCGTAAATTAGGCCGATGATGCCCGTGAACGGTTACCAAATCTCAAATTCCAAATAACAATAACCAAAACGGAAAAACATGAAGAACCGGCGCCGAACCCCTTGTCAAGAGCCTCAAGGTCGAACGATCATAGTGTTTTTGTTTTGAATTTCGAAAATTGGGATTTGTACATTGTTTGAAAACTGAGATTTGGGTATTGGGATTTAGTACAGTGGGTTTGTCCTTCCAAAAAGGGAACATATTGCCAAAATCAGTGACAGAACTTTTGAGACAACACACTAATTTCTGTATCCCTTTGCGCCTTTCATGAACACACTCCAAATGGTGTGAGATAACTCCTGGGGTCCAATGATACCTTTGGGGTTATACCAGGAGTATATCCAGTTACACATCCCGAGCAGCAAAAAGGTCATCACCGTAATGTGAGCCTTGCCAAGACCACTCTCGGTCCCCAAAAATTGTGAGATGGCCCTAGAGACGATCCTGTAATACTGTCTCTCTTTCCCTGCGATGATCTCATAGTATTTCGAGGGGAGACAGTGCTTCTCATGAAGCAGGCTTTTCGATTCAGCGCTATGTTTGGTATAGAGTTCGATATGGCGGGAGATAATAAACTGGATCTTTGTCGAGCCCCCTTCAATTTGCTCCAGTTCGGATTCAAGGTCCTTCAGAATAGTATCCATGTAGTTGTCAAGAACAAAGAAGAGTAACTCGTCCTTACTCTGAAAATAATGATAAATGCCCCCCTTGCTCATCCTGGCGGCCCCAGCGATATCATCCATATTGGTCTCAAGGTAGCCCTTTTTGTTAAAGAGCCTGGCCGCGGCCTTTCCGATTTTTAGGATCTTTGCCTTATTTTTTTCGGAAAACGTCTTTTGGCGTGGACCCATAACCTGTTCACATTCCATTATTTTGATATGCTCAGAAGGCGTCTCAACGCCTTCTAAAAAAACGACCGGTCGGTATTTATCTACCTCACGGTCTCATGTCCGTCAAGACTTTTCTCAGGGAAAAAACGACCAAAAGATGCAAATGACCTTTTGATTTCTAGATCACCAGGAGATGTACAAGTGCCCGGACGTCCTCAACTTCTTCGAGCTTCGCAACCAGGGATACGACTTCTTTTGCCCTGTCCCCTGGGAAAGGTCCAGGCGCGTAGTCGATGCAATCCCAGAAATGCTGTTCATGTTCCTCCTGGCTCAGCGGGTTGCCGGGGAAGCCAATAGCAATGTCAACACTCCCTTGATAAGCGCCGCCTCCTTTTGTCGAGACCTTCATGTCCGAGGCTGTGTGACCCCGTTGGTCCAAAGCGACATCAGCAGTAACATAAACCCTTTGCAGAAGCGCCATAATCTGGGGATCTCTTATACTGGATTCTTCAAAATGCCGGAGTTTAGGGCTTCCTCTCATCAAGGCATTTGCAAGACAGTACTGCATGCTGAATTGGGCGTTCACCCGGGGATTATCTCCCATCCGAAACGGGTGCCCCACCAATCGATAACAATAGGGGGGTACGGTTACGTCAATTTGTTCGACCTCCTCTGGTGTAAACCCATGCTCTTGCATCATATTTAGTATGAGCTCTGTAGGCCCCTGGATCATGCCACAACAGGGATATTTCTTGAACACGACATTTTGAAGATCAAATCTCTCGCCAAACTGGGCCACAACCGCTTTCGGGTCGAGGGTATCCTTTGCATAGAGGTGAAAATACCCATAGACACCCTCAAGAAAATTTTGCGGACCGGTGATGCCGAGTCTTGCCAGTTGGGCGCATGTGATACCACTCTGTGAAACCCAGCCCTGGATAACTCGCACCGCCAGTGAACCATCAATGTTGCACTGTAAGCTGCCACCAACCCTGTTAAAGGCCAGGGCCAGGGCATTCCACATCTCTTCCGGGTTTAGCTTCAGTATCCTGCTCGCTATTACCGTGGTCCCAAAAACACCAACGACTCCAGTCGGGTCAAGACCGTCATAACCGGCTTCGGGCAGGTTTAACCTGGATGCGATTTCGACCCCCATCGCCAGTGCCGCAAGAAAATCCTTCCCGCTGCACCCCCCTGCAAGTTCGGCCGATGCCAGGGCCGTGGGTACGGCCGAGGCTCCCGGATGAAACCCTGGCGCCATTGCATTTTCAAAATCGAGTGCCCGGGCCATCACACTGTTAATCAGGGCTGCATCATGGGCGGGAATCTTTTCACCGTGGATGAGGATAGTGGCCTCCTCCTTTCCTTCCAATCCCGTATAGAATTCCCTCAGGGTGTCCACACCGACCTCTTCAGCCCCGGCAACGCTGGTTCCAAGGACATCTAAGACCATATTCTTGATCGTTCTAAGGGGCGCCTCCGGTATTTCATCAAAGGTTGTGGCGTGAACATAATCAATGACCTTTCTTTCGATCTCCATATCATCCCCTCCGCTTTGGATGGCTTGAGATTTTAGGCGTATTTATCTCTTAACCGGACTTTGTCTATCTTACCTGAGGGGTTACGGGGGACTTCATCAAAGATGATCTGTCTGGGGCGCTTGTATCTGGGTAGATTCTCTTCACAGAATTTCATCACCTCTTCAGAGGTCAGCGTCATATCGGTCTTCACCTGAATTACCGCCGCGGGGACCTCTGTCAGCCTATCGTCCGGAACTCCGATGACCGCCACATCCTGGATTTTTGCGTGATTATGAAGCATATCTTCTATCTCGACCGGGTAGATATTTTCCCCCCCACTAATAATCAGATCCTTCTTGCGGTCCACAATATAGATCCACCCATCTTGATCCATCTTTGCCAGATCACCGGTATATAGCCACCCGTCTTTGATGACCTCTGCCGTCTTTTCCGGATTTCTGTAATATCCTTTCATAACGGCATTCCCTCTGAGCACTATCTCACCGACCTCGTCCGGGCCAACATCTTCGCCTTTGTCATTCAATATCCGCACGTCCCAGTTAAATCCGGGTTTGCCAATAGCCGGCAGCTTATCCTCATTGTCAAAACCCAGGCGTATCCCCCCCGGAGAACCCGATTCGCTTTGTCCATAGCTTGCATCATATTGCATCTGTGGGAAATAAACCTTCCAGCGCCTCACAACGCTTTCGGGGATGGGCTGGCCTCCCATGTGCATCATTCGCCAGCAACTTAGATCATAATCTTCGCTCCTCAGCTCCCCGCGATCCATTGCAGCAAGGATATCCAGCGCCCATGGCACAACCAACCAGACTATCGTACCTCTCTCATTATGGATTGTCTCGAATAGATTCTTTGGACTGAATTCAGTCAGAATTGTCCCCCGGCTCCCCACGATAAAGCTCCCCAGCCAGTGACCCAGGGCCCCCAGATGATACAACGGCGGAATGATCACAAAATTATCTTCAAGCCTCTGTTGATGGTGGGCCCATTCGGTCATGCAAGTACACTCCAGGTTCCGGTGCGTCAGCATAACGGGTTTTGGCGCGCCGGTGGTCCCGGAGGTAAAGAACAGGGCGCATTCATCATCGTCAGAAAGCCTTGTCACCGGAGGCACGGGAGTCGCATTGTCCAAAACCTCTCCAAAACTCTCCACACCCGGGGGCGCATGCTCTCCAACACTGATAAAACTCCTTACCGTCGTAAATTCGTCACGGATCTCCTCTATCCTTTCCGCGAATTCCTCTTCCATGACAAAGGCCTTTGGTTTGGCCACATCCACACAGTATTTTATGTCTCTTCCCAGAAACCGGTAGTTCAGCGGTATGACCCACGCACCGGTCTTGGCAATGCCAAAGAATGTCAGAAGCCAGTCAATCGAGTTTCTCATCCAGTGCAGTACCCTGTCCCCTTTTTCTACTCCCCTTTCGCTGAGGGCGTTCGCAAGTCTGTTTGCCTTCTCATCAAAGTCCTTCCAGGTGATCTCTTTTCGAAAGCCGCTGCTGTGCCTCAGTTCAATGAGCGCCACCTCGTCGGGGTACATTCTGACATTTCTTTCCAGTATCTGTGTCAGATCCATCTCCCACCTCGCTTGTCAATGTCTTGGTGATTGCTGCCGCGAACGTATCCATTATGGCTTTTTTCAAAATTGATGGTCTCGTAAAAAGTCGAAAATGCTCTCTTTACGTCATTCCGGCGAAAGCCGGAATCCAGTGTTTTCAAACGCTTAAAAAACCCCTGGACCCCGTTTTTCAACGGGGTGACGACTTTTGACGAGTTCATCAAAATTAGAACTGAGACAGGGGAATGGGAGTATCGTATCTGCCAAAAGGCCTCTCTAGGACGACGGCAAGTCCTTTTCCCCTTTCTGACCCTTGTCAAGGAGCAGCTCAGTAAATTTATAGTACTCTGGCGGGAGCTGTCCCTCGAACCTCAACCATGAGGGGGTAGGATATCGCAGGCCGGCCCTATGGCTCAACTCCAGGCCTTTGACAACTTCTTCTGCATGGCTTAACGGTATGGTAAACGCCATCTCATGATCCTGAGTTAATGCAAAGTATCGCTCGCCTGCCCCGGCGAGGACCACCTGGCATTCATCCGTCAGCATGGTGCGGGCGATAAACACCGAACAGGCCCTCCCCCCTCCAGCAACAAAGGAAAGCATTCCACCTGATATGGCGGTGGCCCCCTGGATCAATCTGGCAATTTGGGCGGGATTGCCAAAAAACATGATAAAATGGGGGTCGAATGTGGCCCTTTCAAGCGGAGCGCCCAGCAGATACCCATATTTGCCATATTCAAGTGTATGGAGCGCCTCGGCATCCCGTGCAAACTCGTCCTTTTGCCCGATCCCGGCTGCTTGTGCCAGGGTCCCGTTCGCATACAGATCTCGGGGCACAAATCCCATAACCGCGTGACCGTGTGGACACACTTGATCCTCCTTCCCGACGGCCACTGTCCATCCGTAACGCCTCGCCATTGCCAGTCCCTGGCATACGGGTATCGAGATTCCAAGATCTCGTTTTGGAAGCCTCGCCTTTTCCGGCGGCTTCTCATTAAAATCACACATCCGAATAGCCAGTGGAAAACTCTGCGGACGAAGAAACAGATTCAAGGCCTGTGCAATCTTTTCTATATCAACCCTGTCCATCAACCCCCTCCAAATCCAGTCCGTTCTCGCTGAAAGCCTACCCTTCGGAACTCCCGCATCCCCTCTTGACCCTTACAACCGCCACCAAAAAATACGAAAGCGCCTTTTTAGTATTTGCCCTTTTTGCTAAAAAAGATCATAACTTCTCGACGGAAGTATTACCAATTCTTTGGTTCCAAAATGAGGAAAAATGGAGACGTAAAAAAGACGGCTCCGCGCTTCTACACGGGCCTTCACTTGTTGCTTTGAGGGCTTAACCAAACCCATCTTATCTGGCTAATCCTCGCACACAAAATCACGATATCATCAATCCTAAAAGCCGTCAACCGACCGACAAATTGATTTCCTGGTTCCAAAATCATGCCAGGAAAAGTCAGATAGTATTTTAAGACCAACGGCCTAGATGAGCCAGACTGCCCTTCGTGACGCCAATCTTTTGAGGTAACTTCTCAAAAACCCGGGGATAAATCGATTGTGGTGTGGTATAGGGGATCATTATTGACACACAGGGCCATTTTGTCTATACTCCGGTCTCAAAAAAGCAAGCTTTTTTTGGCTGAGTGGTGGGGAATTTACAGCGGAGAGATGTCCGAGCTGGCCGAAGGAGCGCGACTGGAAATCGCGTGTACTACTCACCGTGGTACCGAGGGTTCGAATCCCTCTCTCTCCGCCATCCTTTTGCAAAGACAAAGAAGGACAGAACCCTAAAGTAGGGCATCCTGTTATGGCTTATGAGGTTTTGGCCAGGAAATGGCGTCCCCAGGTCTTTGAAGACGTCATCGGCCAGGAGCATATTACCGAGACGTTGATGAACGCCATCAAGACCGGAAGGCTGGCCCACGCCTATCTCTTTGGCGGACCCAGGGGGGTTGGAAAGACATCGGTTGCCCGCATCCTGGCCAAGGCCATCAATTGTGAGACAGGGGAACCCGGGATACCGTGTGGTCAATGCCGGTCGTGTCGCGAAATAACCGACGGTTCGTCCGTGGACGTACAGGAGATCGACGGGGCATCCAACCGCGGAATCGACGAAATCAGAGAACTCAGGGGAAATGTCAGATATATGCCCTCGTCAAGCCGGTATCGCATTTACATTATTGATGAAGTTCACATGCTGACCCTCCCCGCCTTTAATGCCCTCCTCAAGACCCTTGAAGAGCCCCCAAGCCATGTGAAATTCATATTTGCTACCACCGAATCGCACAAGGTGCCCATAACCATCCTCTCCAGATGCCAGAGGTTCGATTTCAAGAGGATACCGTTGGCACAGATCATCGGGCATCTGGAGAAAATAGCAAGGGAAGAGGGGATAGAAATCACCCGGTCTGGTGTGGCAATGATCGCCCGGGAGGCCGAAGGGAGCATGCGAGATGCCCAGGGTCTGCTTGATCAGGTGATCTCTTTTACCGGACCCTCTGTTCAAGACAAACAGATCGGTGAGATCTTGGGGATTATTGACAGGGATATTGTCTTTGAAATCTCGCGCAGTATTATCAAAGGGTCGGCCGAGAAGTGTCTCGAGGTTGTGGAGCAGATCTACAATTACGGATATGACATCAAGGAGTTTTATCGAGCGGTCATGGAGCAGTTCAGGAATCTCCTGGTCATGTGGATTGCCCCAGAAGACCATCTGTTTGTCATGACCGAAGACGAGGAAGAGGAAGCCAGAAGACAGGCCCAAGAGGCGGGTCTGGAGAAACTCCAGTTTTTTCTCAACTTTCTTATCAACCGGGAGCACGACCTGAGGTCCAGTTCCCACCCCCGGCTGGTCCTGGAAGCCCTCATGATCAAGATGTGCCATCTTGGCGATTTCCTCTCTTTTGATCAGGTCCTGAAGAAGATCGAATCGCTCGAAAAGAGACTGACAGGCACACTTTCACGCGGCCGGGAATCGGATGCCACTGTGCCATCAGCAAGGGGTGAGCAAGGGGTTTTGGAAGCCCGCAAGAGCCCTTCCCCCGACAAGAATGGGGAGAACAGGCACGCAGAGAGTTGGGAGGAGTTTCTGGCATTTCTGTCATCCAAGAGCAAGGCCTTATCCAACATTCTCAGGGACTGGCACCTTGTAGAGCTGACAGACAAGACCCTGGAGATTGCCAGCGGGAACCAGTCCTTTTCATCCTCTTATTTTGATAACCCCGAAAGATACGAACAGCTGGCCGGTTACTGCCGGGAGTTCTTCGGGAGAAATATCCGGCCAAAAATCGTCGTCAAGAAACGGCCCCAGCCCCACAGAAGGCCGTCGTCGAAAAAGGATTCAGACCTTCCCCCACCCATTCAAGACATCTTAGATATCTTCCAGGGGGAAATATTGGGAGGATCTCCGGTCATAGACACGGGTCCTCATAACCCAAGAGCAGTCGGCAAGAGCAAGGAGGCAAACAAATGAAAGGCATACCCAATATGGGACAGCTTTTGAAACAGGCCCAACAATTTCAGTCAAAAATGGCCAAGTTGCAGGAAGAGTTGGCCGATCAAACCGTGGAGGCCTCTGCCGGAGGTGGCATGGTTACGGTGGTAGTCAATGGCAGACAGGAGGTGCTCTCCATCCAGATCGATCCCGAAGTAATTGATCGTGAGGATCCTGAAATGCTGCAAGACCTCATTATGGCCGCCGTCAACGACGGACTGTCAAGGGCAAGAGATATGATGAACGAGGAAATGGGAGAATTGACTAAGGGCCTCAACATCCCGGGTCTACCCGGACTACTATAGACCTTTGGCCCCGGGCCAAAAGGTTCAAGATCATGGGAATCTATCCACCTTCGCTTGAAAGACTCATAGGGCAGTTTTCGAGACTCCCGGGTATCGGGCAAAAATCGGCCACCCGGGTAGCGCTGCATGTCCTTAGAAGCAACAGAGAACTTGCCCAAAGCCTGGCGGAAAGTCTCTTGGAGGTCAAAGAGCGGATCAAGTTCTGTTCTGTCTGTTTTAACCTGACCGATGATGACCCCTGCCCCATCTGCCGGGAGGAAGACCGCGCCGATGGGACCATCTGTGTGGTTGAGGGTCCTGGCGACCAACTGGCCATCGAGGAATCGGGGATATTCCGGGGCAGATATCATGTCCTTCATGGCGCCCTTTCTCCCTTGGATGGCATAGGGCCCGAAGACCTAAAGATCGGGGAACTCCTCAACAGGATCGACAGCGAGGGGATTAACGAGGTCATCATCGCCACCAATCCCACCACAGAAGGAGAGTCCACCGCTTCCTTCCTGGTCACGCTCTTTTTGGGAAAAAACCGCAACCTCAGGATTACTCGCATTGCCCTTGGTGTTCCAATGGGGGGGGACGTGAAATACATGGATGGAATGACACTTAGACACGCAATCAAGAGCCGTGTCCCCATCAGCCCATGATCTCCGACTCCGTTCTCAAGGAAATATCCAAGACGGTCGGCCATGAGCACCTGATCACCGCCAAAGAGGCCATGGCCGAGTACGCCTCTGATGCTACCCGGATCGAATATATGCCCGACGCGGTGGTATTTCCTGGAAACACCGAGGAAATCTCCCGAATCCTCTGCCTCGCATCAGAAAAGGGGTTTCCCGTTGTCCCCAGAGGAGCGGGAAGCGGCATGAGCGGTGGCGCCCTCCCTGTCAACGGGGGGCTGGTCATGGCCATGAGCCGACTGGACCGCATCCTTACCATCGATCAGGAAAATCTCATTGCCAAGGTTGAACCGGGAGTCATAACTGCCGAACTCCAAAGGGCGGTAGAGAAGGTCGACCTTTTTTATCCGCCAGACCCCGCCAGCCTCAATATTTCCACCATAGGGGGAAACGTGGCAGAGTGTGCCGGAGGGCTGAGGGCGGTAAAATACGGTGTGACAAGGGACTATGTCCTTGGCCTGAGGGTCGTAATTCCTACGGGAGAAACGATTAATACCGGGGTGGAGACGATGAAAGGGGTTGCAGGTTATGACCTGACCCGCCTGATCATCGGATCCGAAGGCACCCTTGCGGTCATTGCAGGCATCACCCTGCGTCTGGTTCCAAGGCCTGCCGCCAGAAAGACCATGGTTGCCCTGTTTCCGGATATCTCATCGGCGGTAAAGACGGTGTCGAGGATGATGAAGGACAAGATCGTCCCCTCAATCCTGGAGTTCATGGACAGGCTCTGCCTGGATTGTGTCCGGGAAGAGATCGGCCTCTCGATTCCCCCCGCGGCCGGGGCCATGCTGTTGATCGAGGTGGATGGGGACGAGTTTGTCGTGGAAAGGGATGCCCGGAGTGTCCGCGGGGTCTGTGAGCGTGGAGGAGCCCTAGAGTTTGAGTCAGCCTCGGGGACTGAGGAGGCGGAGACGCTATGGGAGGCCCGGAGAGATATCTCACCCTCCCTCTACAAATTGAGACCGCACAAGATAAGTGAGGATGTGGTGGTCCCGCGGAGCCGGTTGCCCGAACTGGGCGCCTATCTGGATAGACTCGGGGAAGAATATGGCCTCCCCATCCCCGCCTTTGGACATGCGGGCGACGGCAACATCCATGTAAATATCATGTTCGACAAAGAGAATTTGAGGGAACAGGAGAATGCCAGGATATTGATAAAGGCCCTATTTGGAAAGGTCATCCAGATGGGGGGGACAATCAGCGGGGAACATGGCATCGGGGTCACAAAGGCACCGTATCTCGGTCTGGAGATCTCTCAGGCCGGGCTTCAATTGATGTCCCGAATCAAGACCGCCTTTGATCCAAAGGGGATACTAAACCCTGGCAAGATCTTTTCCTGACCCGCCGGTTTCGTCAAGGGGGACATTCAAAGAGAGGGTGGCCCGAATGAAAGGGAGTGAAAACGTCAGATCCGATCGGAGATCTTTTTTTGAATACCTGGTCTTGACCGCAAAGGGCTTCTGCATGGGTGCCGCTGATGTGGTCCCGGGGGTCTCCGGTGGGACCATGGCCTTTATCCTGGGTATCTATGAAGAGTTGATCGATGCCATCAGGTCCTTTGACCTCAAAAGCATCTGGCTCCTCTTGACCCTCAGATTGCGGGGGTTGCTGGATCATATCTCCTGGCAGTTTATCCTGGCCGTGGGGATCGGAATCCTTACGGCCATCTTTACCTTGGCCAGGGTCCTCTCCTGGCTCTTGCAGAACAGACCCGTCCTCATATGGTCCTTTTTCCTGGGCCTGATCCTTGCCTCCACCTTGAGTGTCAGCCGACGCATTGAGCGGTGGCGCCTCTTTACATGGCTGGGCCTTTTGGGGGGAATGGTCGGAACCTATTTCTTGGTGGGTCTGGTACCTGTCTCCACCCCCGATAGTTCATGGTTTCTTTTCCTCTCCGGGGCCATCGCCATTTGCGCCATGATCCTTCCCGGGATATCCGGGTCTTTTATCCTGGTGCTCCTGGGCAAGTATCAATTCCTGCTGGAGGCGGTCAACGACCGCGACTTTGTCATCCTGGCCATTGCAGCGGCCGGGGCGGTTGCGGGTATCACCGCGTTTTCTCGCCTGCTCGGATGGCTGCTAAGGAATTATCACGATTTGATGGTGGCCGTGTTGACCGGCCTGATGCTCGGTTCTCTGAGAAAGGTGTGGCCCTGGAAGGAAACGGTGGAGAGTTTTGTAGACAGTCACGGAAGGGTGGTGGCCCTTGTCCAGGCAAACGTCCCGCCCGCACAATGGAGTGCGGAGACCGTGTCAGCCCTCTCCCTGATAGGGTTTGGTTTCCTGACCGTCTTTCTTTTGGACCGTATGGCCGCAAGATAGTCTACCAGGTACCGGTCTCTCCCAGGCCCACAAGCCTAAAGACCACCATCACGCTGGTTTCCCCAAACTCCCTTTCCGCACCCAATTTGACACCCCAGCACTGGCTCTGGTAACCCACCCACCCGCTCTCAGAGATATTCCGGCCGAATTCCATATCCCGTCGCAGGGAGGCGCCCACCGAAAAACCATAGACCAGGTTCAGATCGACCAGCAGGCTCAGGTCTTTCTGGGTGCCTTTTGTATAGGTATAGTCAATCTGATAGATATCGCGTCTCCCGCCTGATCTGGCCAGGGAGAGACGGCCGGACAGCGTGACATTGGAAAATTCATGATCATAATGATCCCACTTTGCATTGGCCCGCAGGTCAAGGTTGGAAAAGGGCGTCACAATCAGTTCACCGGACAAGGGCGTAAGAGGCTTCTTTTTTGCCCCTGGGGCCTCATCTTGCCTCGCCTCGTGGATGTCATAGCCCTGCTCCAGTTTAAAAAAGACCCACTGACTATAGGTCACCCTCCCCTTCGTATCTTCGAGACGCGCATCGAGAAAATTTTCAAGCGAGAAAGAGACCTGGTTTTTTGTCTGGCCCGGTTTTATCTCCGCATCTATCGGAGAAAACCAGGCACTCTGCTCTTCGTCGCCCTGACCTCCCTGAAAGGTATATCTCAGGATCGGGGAGAGCTTGTGTCTCAGCTTTTTTACGTCACCCCAATCAAAATCAAAGACCCTTTGGACATTGGTTTCCAACCGCGCCTTGGCCTCGTAGAGGCCCTTGTACTGACGATCGCGGCCGTCCTGAGAATCATCGATCCACTGGGCATTATAAAGGTATCGGAACGACGGTTCAAATTGCACATAGGGGCCAAACCACAGGGGAAAATTTACTTCTGGAGACAGAGAGAAATCATGTCCCCTTTTCCCTTCCTTCCGCCATATATAGTGGTAGTCTGATTTGAGGTTGTAGAAGAGGGGGAGCCTATTGACCTGCTCGGAAAGGAGCGCAAAATTGAGCCCTGCCAGGGGTTGAGGGGTATCGTCCTGCGCGGTGGGGGCTCCGACCTCTTGATAATAGCTGGTCACCCCCTGTACGCTATACGCCTCTCCATCATGACTCAATCTTAGCGCGGAGCGCCTGGTCGGAGAACGTTTTTCCTGAAAGGGCCGTCCCGATTCATCCGCCAACTTTGTCCTTGCCTGGTAACCAAAAAGCTTTTCCTCAAATTCCCTCAGGTAATCCCGGTCGCTGACAAAATCGGCATCCAGGCGCGCAACAAGCCCCAGGGGTAAATCCTGATCTGATCGTCCCCTCAGCCAGTAGCGCGTCCGATTGGTCCGCTCAAAGGGACTGACCTTCAGTTGATCCGGATCGGTCATGTCCTTTTGTGCAATCTTGTCAGAGAGGATATCGAATAGCATCACCCCCTTTGAATGCTCATCGGCAAGGTAACGGAACTCTGCCCCCTGCATATAGCCTCGATAGGTCATAATACGCTGATAAAGGGTGGCATCGGTCTGATCGGAGATGGCCCAGAAGAACGGTATCTCAAAGTCCCCGCCATTAAGGGTGGAGTAGCCCACCCTCGGGGGAAGAAAACCGGACTGCCGTTTGGTCTTGGCCGGAAATATCATGTACGGGACATAAAGGACGGGGAACCCGCGCACCCTGAATGCGGAGTGTTTTACGGTCCCATAGCCTTCCACCGTTACATTGACCTCCGCTCCTGTAATGGACCAGTCCGGGTTGGCGCCATCACAGGTCGTCACTGAGCAGTCCTTGACAACATAGGTGTTCTCGGCCACCTTCTTTAGGACACTTCCCCTGAGATGAAAGTTATTTTCTCTCAAAAAGAGAGAACCATTTATGATCTCGCCTGTCCGGGTATTGAGGTCAAAAAGGCCGTGGTCACCTGTGACGACATCCGCTCCGATCTCAAGACGGATATCCCCGGATACCCTCGCGATCCCTGTCTTCGTATTGTAGACCGCCTCTTGTGCATACAGGGACTGCCCCCCCTTTGAAATGACAACATCCCCATCGGCCACATAGACCCCTTTCCTCTCGTCATAACTCAGGGTCCTGGCACGAATCTCCCAGGGTGTCTTTTCGTCCTCAAAGAGGCCTTTTTTTAAAGAGATGTCGATTGCCAGGGACCCTCCGGGCTCGACAACGAGCATCAAGAGAATGGCCAGGTGGATGGATATGAAAATTGGCAAGTTTCTAATGCTGATGGCCTGTTTCCTCCCGGGGACGCAATTGGATCTACGACAGTTTACAGGCAAGACCCTCAGAATAAATGGTCTGGCCGGTGGGTTTCGGGATCAAAATAGGTCAGGGCCTCTCCAACCGTAAAAAGCGAACCGCACACGACAACCAGATCTTGCGGATCAGCCATCTCCCTGGCCCTATCCAGGGCGGCGGTTAGAAAGGGGATCATTTCTCCGGGCCTTCCCAGGGATGCCCCTTCGTTCATCAGCCTCTCAGGAGGGGCCGCCCTGGAATATTCGGGTTTTGTGTAGATCACGTAGTCAGAAAAGGGCACAATCGCACGGAGCATTTTTCCGATCTCTTTGTCTGCCATTATCCCAATCACAAGAATCATTCGACGGTAACTGAACTCAGATCTTATGGCGTCGGCCAGTGCCCTGATGGCGGCAGGGTTATGGCCTCCATCCAGAATAATGGTGGGCTTTTGGGCCACGACCTGCATCCTGCCGGGCCATACAGCCATGCTGAGACCTCTCCGGATATCCTGGGTCGAGATCTCAAACCCCTCCTCCTCGAGCCGCTCCACAATCGCGACCGCCATGGCCGCATTGCGGAACTGAAACGCCCCTTTGAGCCCAAGCTGGAGCCTGTTGAGCCGGTGCCTTGTGCCAAAGTAATGGAGCCCTGAGCGGGTGGCGCGGTAGTGGATCTCGCTTCCAAGCCGCCACAGGCGGGCCCCCTTTTCCGCGCACCTGGCCTCCATGAGCCGGATAACGGGGGGTTGGGTGACCCCGGTTACCACATCGATTCCCTCCTTGACGATCCCGGCCTTTTCACGGGCGATATCCAGGAGCCGCGGCCCCAGATAACTCTGATGCTCCATGGATATGTTTGTTACTGCGGAGACCATGGGGGTGATGAGATTGGTGGCATCCAGACGTCCCCCCATACCCACCTCCATGACAGCGATGTCAGTTTTCTCCCTGGCAAAGTAGAGCAGGGCCATGGCGGTCGCTGCCTCAAAAAAGGTGGGGGGCTCCTCCGATGAAAAGGCCTCTCTCAATTCCTCTATGAGCGCAGCGGCAACTTGAGGGGCCATCTCCCTGTCATTAATCCGGAAACGCTCGGTAAACCGAACCAGGTGAGGAGAAGAATAGAGTCCCACCTTGCCGAGACCGGCCTCTTTCAGGATAGAGGCAACAAAGGCGGCCACAGAGCCTTTGCCGTTTGTCCCCGCAATGTGGATATATCTTTGACCCTTGTGAGGGTCGCCAAAGGCCTTTAGCAGATTGGAGGTCTTGGAGAGCCCAAATTTGATCCCGTATTTCTGGAGACCAAAGAGATATGTGGTTGCCCTCTGATAGGATGTTTCTTTGCTTTTCATAATGTGAGTAGACCCCTTCCGATCCACTATCAAAGACCCCGGGAGGGAAAATGGGCGCAAAGTCAGG
The DNA here is from genome assembly GCA_964639275.1 of uncultured Desulfobacteraceae bacterium. Lineage (GTDB taxonomy): Bacteria > Desulfobacterota > DSM-4660 > Desulfatiglandales > Desulfatiglandaceae > CAZXCQ01. Next base: position 14,442 of record CAZXCQ010000042.1, read on the forward strand.
CGTAGCCAATTTGTGGTGTATATTGGCCAGACCCAGAAAACTTTGTCAAATCAAAAAATAGAGGGAGTCCAACTAAACGGCCCACTAAAGAAGACCACCCTGCTGGGACAAAAAGGTTGAGGTTTCTCAAGAAGACCCGTAATATAGGCACCTCCCTGGTAAAAGCGGCCACAGTCTTTTCTACGACTGGCCCGCATCGAAATAAGGAGGGGCTCTCTTGGGAAAACATTGGGGTGGGTCTGGACTATTCCTATTTGCTGTTTTATCTCTCCTGTTTCCCCTGTGCGCGGATGCGGCATGGCAGTCAATGACATCGCCCACAGTGGCAACGCTTCGGAGCGTGTGGGGAAGTTCGGCCAGCAGCGTCTTTTCAGTCGGGGATTCGGGCACGATCCTTCGCTATGATGGAAGCACATGGAGTCAAATGACCAGCGGTTCTACTGAGGATCTAAATGCCGTCTGGGGCAGTTCCGGGAGCGATGTCTTTGCCGTGGGGGATAATGGTACGATCCTCCACTATGATGGCAGCGCATGGAGCAAAATGACCAGCGAGATCACACAGGGCTTCTGGGGCGTGTGGAGCAATTCCGCCAGCAGGGTCTTTGCCGTTGGGGATTCGGGCACGATCGCCCACTATGACGGGAGCACATGGAGTCAAATGACCAGCGGGACCGAGTATAACCTTTGGAGGGTCTGGGGCAGCTCTGCAACTGATGTCTTTGCGGTAGGGGATCTGGGAAAAATCCTCCACTATGACGGCGAGACGTGGAGTTCAATGGCTTCTTACACAACCGACCGGCTATGGGGCGTGTGGGGCAGTTCCGGTAGCAATGTCTTTGCTGTGGGGGACTATGGCACGATACGCCGCTATAACGGCAGCCTATGGAATAGTATGACGAGCAGCACCTCAAATGCCCTCTATGGCGTATGGGGCAGTGGCGAAAATAATGTGTTTGCAGTGGGGTGGCATGGTACCATAACCCGTTATGACGGTAGCACATGGAAAAACATAACCAGCGGTTTTACAAAGGACCTCTGGGGCGTGTGGGGCAGTTCAGAAACCGACATTCTTGCCGTGGGAGAATCAGGGACCATTTTGCGTTATACCCCTTCTCCTGAGGTCTCCACAGGTTCTGCCAGTTCTGTGGAAGCGACCTCAGCGAATCTGAACGGTACGGTCAACCCCAACGGATACAGCACAACCTACTACTTTGAGTACGGTAAAACCACGGCCTACGATAAAACCACAGAGGAAAAAGACGCTGGCTCGGGGACTGAAAACGTATCGGTCGCAGTCCGTGTGACCGGGCTCGAAAAAGAGACCACCTATGAATTCAGGCTGGTCGCCAAAAACGATAAGGGGACAACCTACGGTTCCAACGCATCCTTTAAGACCGGTGCGGAAGCCGATGGCGGGTGGTGTTTTATATCGACGCTGGCAAATGGTTTCTGAGTTGGTTAAGACCACCAAGCATCTTTTTTATCTGAAAGGAGAACCCCTATGAAGATCAGGATCCTCATCGGCCATTTGGCCCTTGATGCCGAACTAAACGATACACCCACCGCCCGAAAAGTGGCAGGTGCCATCCCCCTAAAGGCCACCTTTGACACATGGGGCGATGAGATCTATTTTACTATCCCTGTCCAGATGGATCTGGATGAAAGCGCCCGCCAAGAGGTGGAGATGGGCGACCTGGGTTACTGGCCGACCGGTCGAGCCTTTTGCATCTTTTTTGGCCCCACACCCATCAGCACGGGGGGAAAGATCGTACCTGCAAGCGCTGTTAACATCATCGGTAAGGTCCAGGGCGATGCCAGGAGATTGAAAGAGGTGATGGATCAAGATCAGGTGGTCGTTGAGGCGGCTTGACAAAACCCGGGTCATAGACTAAGAATTTCGTAACACTTTAGCCATCTTAAACCCGGGCATAAGGCCACGAGGACAGATATCTCTGATAAGGATGTTCCTCTCGTGGTCTTTTTGTTTAGCCCGAAAAAGACGGAAGTGGCCGGGCATATGGGGTGGCCCGGGCGGTTCCTTTTTGTAAGATGGAGGCGGCAAAGGAGATGGGCTTGATATGAAGAAGGTCATCAAGATGAGGGAGATGTCGGATAATCAGCGGGGGGTTGTCAGAAAGATATCGGCGACCGGAGATATGGGAAGGAGAATAAGGGAAATGGGCCTGGTACCCGATACCCCCATCCAGATACAGGGTCGGGCCCCGCTAAAAGATCCAGTGGCCGTAAAGATCAAGGATTTTACACTTACGCTTCGAAACAATGAGGCCAGTAATATATGGGTGGAGGTGGAAGCAGCGGAGAACCAGGAGAGAGGATGAAAGAGAAGATCACCATAGCCCTCGCCGGGAATCCCAATTCGGGAAAATCCACGGTCTTCAATGCCATAACCGGTGCCAGACAACATGTCGCCAACTACCCCGGCGTGACCGTCGAGAAGAAATATGGCAGTGTCACCCACAAGGGATATGAAATACAGGTGGTTGATCTCCCAGGGACTTACTCTCTGACCGCCTACTCCCTTGAAGAGATCGTGGCGAGGGAATTCTTGGTGGAGGAAAGACCGGATCTGGTGGTAGATATCGTGGACGCATCCAATCTGGATCGGAATCTTTACCTGGCGGTCCAGTTCAAGGAGCTTGGTATCCCCCTGATCATTGCCCTCAACATGATCGATGTGGCAGAGTCCAGGGGTATTGTTTTGGACCACCAACAATTATCGACCCTGTTTCAGGTCCCTGCGGTCCCGATGGTGGCCAGATCAAAACAGGGAATCCAGGAATGTCTGGACAAGGTCATAGAGGTCGCAAGGGATGATCAGGCATGGCGGCCCGCTGCGATTTCCTATGGACGTGACATTGATCAGGGTCTGGACGAGATAGAGGCGATCATTAAGAGTTCTCAGGTCTTTGACACCAAATATCCCACAAGATGGCGTGCACTCAAGTGTCTGGAGGGTGACCGACAGATCCTGGATCTCCTGAAGCCGGACCCTGCTCTGATGCAAAGAATAGAGGAGATCTGCCAGACCACGTCAAAGCACATGCTGGATACCCTCGATGAAGACCCGGAGAGCATCATCGCGGGGCATCGCTATGGCTACATCGCCGGCATCACCCGGAAGGTCGTCAAGAGGAAGATCGAGTTGCGCCTCAACCTCTCAGATAAGATCGATAAGGTGTTGACAAACCGGATCATTGGTCCCCTCCTCATGATCGTTATCCTCTATGCGATCTACCTCTTTACCTTTTCGCTCAGCGAGTGGCCGGTTCAGGCCCTTGAGGTCTCCTTCAAATTTCTTAAGGACACTGCCTCTTCCATTATTCCTGCCGGGAATCTGCGTTCCCTGATTGTCTCGGGCATTATTGATGGGGTGGGAGGGGTCTTGGGGTTTGTCCCGCTTATTATGTTTATGTTCTTTGCCATAGCCATTATGGAGGATTCGGGCTATATGGCAAGGGTGGCCTACATGCTTGACCGGGTACTCCGCTGGTTTGGCCTCCATGGAAATTCGGTCATCGCCCTCATCGTCAGTGGTGGGATCTCCGGCGGGTGTGCTGTCCCCGGTGTCATGGCGACCAGAACCCTGAGGGACCCCAGAGAAAGGATCGCCACCCTCTTGGTGGTACCATTTATGAACTGTGGTGCAAAATTGCCCGTATATGCCATGTTAATTGGGGCATTTTTCTTTAGAAACAAGGCGCAGGTGATGTTTATCCTGACGCTGTTTTCATGGGGTTTTGCCCTCCTGGCCGCCAAGCTTATCCGCTCCACCGTCCTGAGAGGGCCAAAGACCCCTTTTGTGATGGAACTGCCCCCCTACCGGATGCCCACCCTAAAAGGCCTTCTGATTCATACCTGGGAAAGGACATGGTATTACATCAAGAAGGCAGGGACAGTGATATTGGGGCTTTCCATTATCCTCTGGGCCATGATGACCTTTCCGGGGCCTTCACCGGAGCAGGAAAGGTCCTATGAAGATGAGCGAATCAGGGTCACCCAATCCCTGCTTTCCTCCCCCGAGGTCACTGAATGGGTCCCAGATGGCGAGACCCTTATGGAACTCAACGGGCTCTATGATTCCTACTCGCGGGCGATTGAAAAGACAGAGACAGGGGTGCTTGTGGGGCTGGAAGATAGCCCCCTGCTCCCTTTAATAAAGACCGTCTTTTTACTCAAAAAGGGAGAGGCGCCCCAAAGTGGAATCCCGCCTGACCATTTAGAGGCCGCCGGCCGATATCTCCTCTTCAGAGACGAAATGAAGGGGATCGCTGACCGGGAGCGCCAGGCTGCCTTAAAGCGGACACTCGCAGGATGGCTTGGCCAGGGATTGGAGAGCGTTACCCGGCCACTGGGTTTTGACTATCGGATCAACATCGCACTCCTGGGGGGATTTGCCGCCAAAGAGGTGGTGGTTTCGACCCTGGGAACTGCCTATTCCATTGGTGAAGTGGACCCTGAGGCGAGCAGTTCGCTGTCCCAGAGGCTCAGAAAAGACCCTGGCTGGAACCCCTTGAAGGCCTTTACCCTCATCATCTTTACCATGCTGTATGTCCCCTGTTTTGTGACTGTCATCAGTATCCGGAGGGAAAGCTCATGGGCGTGGGCCGGGTTCTCCGTAGGTTTTAACCTCGTAGCCGCATTTCTTGTGGCGCTTATTATCAGGCATGCGGGTATGGCCCTGGGGCTGGGGGCTTCTTGATCTGGCCTCGGATTTGTTGTAGCCGTTCCCGGACATATTGAAAAGTTGGTAACAATTTGGCTTTTAAAAAGGAGCGTGAAGATAATGCAGAAGATTCCTTTCACAAGGGATGGGCTTGAGAGGCTGAGGCAAGAACTGGTCCACCTGGAGGAGGTGGTAAGACCCAAAAACATCCGTGCCCTGGCCGAGGCCCGGAGCCATGGCGACCTGAGCGAAAATGCAGAATATCATGCCGCAAAGGACATGCAATCCTTTATTGAGGGGAGGATCAACGAGCTGAAGTCGGTCATTGCCAAGTCGGAGATCATTAAGGTGGAAGACGGTCCGCAGGATCGGGTTGTCTTTGGTCGCACGGTTCTCCTATATGACCTCAAGACAGATGAAGAGATCGCCTACCAGCTCCTCGGCCCTTATGAGTCAGATCCTGCAAAAGGCACCATATCCGTGACCTCCCCCCTGGGCCAGGCATTGATCGGCAGAGAGGCGGGCGACGAGGTAAAGGCCAAGACCCCCGGGGGGATAAGGGAATATGAGATTATTGAAATCCGCTAAAGGCCCCGCCCGAAGTCCTCAACCGCTAGTCGGGTCAGCAAAGAGCAATGCCCTCATCCGCCGTCATTGAGGCGAATTTGGGGCCAAATCGTTTCGGGGATAGGAGATGGAAAAGGTAAGCCCCTATTGTTTTGTGACCTTAAGGTATAAAATGAAGACCCAGCTGTCCCATGACATTATCAAAGAGGGACGCGAAGAGGGATTCAGGTTTATCTTTGGCATCGAGCGCCAACCCCCGACACTCGAAAGGGCCATTGAAGGCGCACGTGTGGGTGATAGGTTTTGCATCCAGGTGCCCTCTTCCGAGATCTATGGAGACCACGACCCCGGTCTGGTCGTGGAGATCCCAAAGAAAGGCCTGATTCGCCAGAGGCTCAAGAAAGGCCAATTCTATCGACAAATGAAAAAGGGAAGCCTGGTCTCTTTCCGGGTCCTTGAGATCAGACCCGATACGGTGCTGGCGGATTTTAACCGGCCGATGGCGGGGATCTCGGTCCTGCTTGAAGGGGAGATAGTGGCAGTCGCACCGGCAGGCGAGGAGGAGATCAGGGCCGCCCGAGAGACCCAGGCCAAAAAAGGCATTGGGTGTGGGTAGGTGACCATGGGTGTAAGGATTTTTATACACGGTCTGGAGAGCGGTAACCGGGGTACCAAGGCAGTCTTCTTCCGGAAAAAATTCCCTGACATGATCATCCCCAACTTTACCGGGGACCTCCAGAAGCGGATGGAAATGCTCGAGGGGGTGCTTTCCGGGAAATCAGGGATCAGACTTGTAGGGTCAAGCTTTGGTGGATTGATGGCCTCGCTTTTTGTCTTGGAGCACGCGCCCCGTGTGGAAAGGATGATCCTGCTTGCCCCGGCAATCAATTTCAAGGAATTCGCCGATCAAGGCGGTAAGATCTCCATACCGGTGTGGGTTTATCATGGGACCGGAGACAAAGTAATTCCATTGCAAGAGGTCATGGCCGTTGCCAGGGAGAGGTTCGATGACTTATCCTTCCACGTTGTGGAAGATGACCACTTTCTGCACAAGACCTTCAAGACGATTGAATGGGAAAAGCTCCTTTCTTAGGTAAGACCTCTCCGGGTTGCCGGTATGGGCGTACGCCCATCAATCAACCGGCCTTCTGAAGAATATTGCAGATGTCTCTGCCAAAAAGCCTGATCTGCCATTTTCTAATCTCTTTGATGCCCTCCATCTTATCGGGCACTCGTGGGTTTGCGATGGCGATTTCCTTTATCTGAGCGTTCGTGCAAACAATGGCCGGATCGATCTTCCACCCCCTGGCTCGTCGATCACGCCAGGATTTCAATGCCCTTACACGGGCCATCTCTTTGGATCTCAGCCTTTTCCCGCTCTTTTTGGGGTAGACAGGAAGCACCTCTTCGGGAAGGCCCAACCCCTCCTCGACCTTATTAATCAGGGAGTTCCCCATGACATCTATCATCTTGGGGGTAAGACCTTTGATCCCGTTGAGCCCGGCCTTTGTTACTGGCTTTATTCGGACAATGTCCATAACCTGTTTCTCGCCCAGGACCTTGAAATGAGGACAGTCTCGGCGTTTGGCCACCTGATCGCGGAGGGATAGGATTTTCTCCAGGACCGCAAGACTTCGGCGATCAAGCCCTGCTGCGCCCTTGAAACTGAGAAAAAAAGGCCTCTTTTCTGCCAAATTTGGACGAACGCGACTGAGCAGTTCACACTCTTCTTCCACACAGAAAAGGAGCCCCTTTTTTATTAGCCCCCGCTCAAGGATGTCGGCCAAAGACAGGAGGTGGCAGATATCCTGGACAGCATATTGAAGCATGGCCGCCGGCAGGGGCCTTTGAGACCAGTCCTTTTTCTGGTATTTCTTATCTTTAAGGACATCAAACTTCTCTCTCAGCAAGCTGGCAAGGCCGGTTTCACTGACCCCCAGAAATCTTGCGGCGATCTGGGTATCAAAAAGCGAATGGACCTCGATGCCAAAATCCCTGTACAGGCAACGGATGTCATAGTCGGCTCCGTGAAAGACCTTTCGGATCCGGTTATCGGCAAAAACGGGCGCCAGGGGGGAGAGGTCTTCAACCGAGAGCGGGTCGATCACAATGTTTTGCGTGGGTGTGGAGATCTGAAGGAGACAGACCCTTTCGTGATAGTGGAAGAGGGAATCCCCCTCAAGATCCACGGCTATGGCCGGCTCATTTTGAAATTCTCCGGCTATCCCATATAGATCAGCACTCTTTTCAATCAGCCTATAATCGGAATGGGCAAGATCCCTCATCTCTTATCTTGAAACACGCTTTTCCTGGCGACACGGAGCAGGTCTATTCAACGGCAGATTGGGGCGCTACGCCTGATTCAGCCGGGTCCCGGGCTCTTGAATCCTGACTATCCAGTAAGGCCTGGGGTTGTAAAGGCGTCATCTTTTCTTTTAGCAGGTCCCCCAAATTGGACGTGGCCTGCTTCTGGTTGTTCAGATAGCTGCTATGGATATCCGTCTTCTGGCCTTCTCCCCGTTTTCGGATAGAAAGCCCGATCCGCTTATCCTTCTGCGAGACATTGACAACCTCGGCGTCGATCTTATCCTTGACCTTAAATCCCTCCAGCGGGCTCCCTTGTTTGCCCTTCGGGAGTTGGGAGACATGGACCAGCCCTTCTATCCCCTCTTCTATCTCAACAAAAAGCCCAAAATCGGTGACGTTGGTCACAGTGCCTGAAACCCGGGTGCCGGGTTTATATCTTTCTGGGATTTCATTCCACGGGTCTGAGGTCAGTTGTTTGATTCCGAGTGAGAAATGTTCATTTTCCTTGTCAATGTCCAGGACAACTGCCTGTACCTGATCGCCCTTTTTGTACAGATCCGAAGGGTGGTTTGGTTGTTTGGTCCATGAGATGTCAGACTTATGGACAAGACCGTCGATCCCTTCGTCAATCCCGATAAAGATACCAAAGTCTGTGATATTCTTTACCTTCCCCTCTATAACGGTCCCCATGGGAAAGTTTTGACCAATGATATCCCAGGGGTTTGGCTCAAGTCGTTTAATACTCAAGGAAATCCGGTTTTTGGCAACATCAAGACCCAGGACCATCGCCTCCACCATGTCACCGACGGTCAGGAACTCAGAGGGGTGCCGGATCTTTCCTGTCCAGGATATCTCTGATATGTGAACAAGGCCTTCGATCCCTTCTTCCAGTTCAACAAAGGCCCCGTATTTTTTCAGACCCACAATTCTACCTGTGATCTTTGTGCCCACAGGATATTTTTCCGGAGCCCCTTTCCATGGATCAGGGGTTAACTGTTTGACGCCAAGAGAGACCCTTTCCCTCTCTCTATCAACCCCCAAAATCTTGACTTTTATCCCCTCACCAATCTGATATGTCTCTGAGGGATGTCCCGCCTTGCCCCACGAGATATTGGTGACATGAACAAGACCGTCAATACCACCCAGATCAACAAACAGACCATAATCGGTAATATTGGTGATTATCCCATCAACGATATCGCCTTCTTCCAAGCCATCAAGTGTCTTCTCCCGCAAGGCCATCCTCTCGGCCTCTAAAACAGCGCGACGGGATACCACGATATTCCCTTTTCGTTTTTCATATTTTATGATCCTAAAATCGTGCTCCGTGCCGATCAGGGGATCCAAATCCCTCGCCGGCGGCAGATCGGCCTGAGATCGCGGCAAAAATGCCTCCAGGCCGATATTTACGGAAAACCCCCCTTTCACCTTAGAGATGATTTTGCCCCTGATGGTGCCCTCATCTCTATAGACCTTTTCAATTTCATCCCATACTTTGACGCTTTTTGCCCTTTCTTTGGAAAGGATGACCCGGCCGTCTTTATCCTCTTTTTGTACCAAAAGGACATCTACCTCGTCACCCACTGAAGCGGCGGGACGACCATCTGAATCAAAAAACTCGGCGATCTCGATCATTCCCTCTGATTTGTAACCGATATCGACCAATACATATTCCTTATCCACTTGAACGATCTGTCCTTTGACAACCTTACCCTCCTGGATACCCTTTAGACTCTCTTCGTAGAGTTCCATAAAGTGAGGGCCATCCGGGCTGTTTCCCTCGGGAAAGACCTCTTGGGCATGCGCAGAGTGGAAGCCAGCGTTATTGGTGGCAGAAAATCCCTTTTCCACTATTTGATCTGTTCCTTTTTCCATTTGAGAAAATACCCCCAGCTTATGTCAGCCAAAATTTTTGAAACCTGTTCAAAGAAAAGGGCATCTCGTCTCAACGCGACAAGATGCCCCCTCACAATTGTATTCAAGTCAATTACAATCGAGTAACGTTCCTGGCTGAAGGTCCTCGGGTGCCTTCTTCTACCTCAAAGCTAACCCGATCACCTTCATCAAGGCTCTTGAATCCGCTCATGTCGATGGCAGAGTAGTGAACAAATACATCACCACCGTCTTCCCGCTCAATGAAACCGAATCCCTTTTTGTCGCTGAACCACTTCACTGTTCCCTGTACCATAGGACTAACCTCCTTTCTGAGAATTTCATGCTCCCAAAAATCAGGTTGTCCTTCTGGTAAAAACTACCTAAAAACACTGTACAACCTGCCAAACAACCAAATGTCAATCGTTCGAAAAAATTTTTGAAGCAATAAAAAGCATTTTAAGCAGAAAAATTATAATGTCAACAAAATAGACGAGACTTTTCAAAAACCCTTGGGGTGAATGGATTCCGGTGTGGCACGGGGATACATTCGGGTTCGAGACTATTTGCCGCCTTCCGAAATAAGGGCTTTGGCAAAGGGGTTATTGAATGGCCGAGCCTTTTCTCTTTTTGGTTTTTTTCCTTTGGGCTTTCTCTCGTGAAGTCTGGGCCTTCCGCGCTTTGTTCTTTCCGCTTTTCCCGTCTCATTTTTCATAGAAAGCGAAATCCGGTTTCTTGCCAGATCCACATCAAGGACGGTGACCGTGACATGTTGATTGACCTTCACCACTTGATTGGGGTCTTTTACAAAATGGTTTGCCAGCTGGCTGACATGAACGAGGCCATCCTGGTGGACACCCACATCCACAAAGGCCCCAAAGGCCGTTACATTGGTGACCACTCCCGGCAGCTTCATACCGGGTCTTAGATCTTCAACGGCATTGACGCCTTCGGTGAAAGAGAGGGTCTCAAAGTCCTCACGGGGATCGCGTCCCGGTTTGGCCAGTTCCCCCATGATATCCGTCAGGGTGGGCATGCCCACCTCTTCGGTGACATAGGCCGTCAGGTCGATCTTTTCCCGCTTTGTCTCATCATCAAGCAGATCCTTTACCGCGCAGCCCAGATCTCTGGCCATGGCCTCCACGATGGGATAGGACTCGGGGTGCACCGCGCTCGCGTCGAGGGGGTTTTCTCCTCCCCTGATACGGAGAAACCCTGCGGCCTGCTCGAACGATTTGGGACCCATCCATCTTACCTTCTTTAGGTGTTCCCTGGATGCCAGAGGCCCATTTTCATTCCTATAGATAATGAGGTTCCTGGCCAGTTGTGGGCCCAAGCCTGAGACATAGGAAAGGAGTTGTTCACTCGCCGTATTGACCTCAACCCCGACCGCATTGACACAGCTTATGACGACGTCGCTCAGGCTTTTTCTGAGCGCAGGCTGGTTTACATCGTGCTGGTACTGCCCCACGCCGATCGATTTGGGGTCGATCTTGACCAGTTCCGCCAGGGGGTCCATCAACCGCCTCCCAATGGAGACCGCCCCTCGCAACGAGACGTCAAGATCGGGAAATTCCTTCCTGGCAACCCCAGAGGCAGAGTAAACCGATGCGCCGCTCTCATTGACCATCACAACCGGGATACGCTTGTCAATGTCAAGGTCTCGGATAAAGGCTTCGGTGTCCCTCCCGCCCGTCCCGTTCCCAATGGCGATGGCCTCCACGTCATTGTCCCCGCACAACCTGGACACGGTTTGAGCCGCATCAGCCCTCTCCCTGTCGGACCTAAAGGGATAGATGGTCTCTGTGTGGAGCAGTTTCCCCTGCCGGTCAAGACAGACCACCTTGCACCCGGTTCGGATGCCCGGGTCGATGGCCAGGACATTTTTTTCCCCAAGCGGAGGGGCCATAAGGAGTTCCCGGAGGTTTTTGGCAAATATCCCAATGGCTTCATGGTCGGCCCGCTCTTTGGTGTTCAGGCGAATTTCCGTCTCCATGGCAGCGGAGAGGAGTCGATGGTAACCATCGCAAACAGCCTCTCTTACCTCCATGGATGCGGCGCCGGTTCCTGAGACGAACAATGACTCCAACAGGGCCAGGGCCTCATCCTCCGGCGCCATTACATTCAGGATCAGAAAACCCTCTTTTTCGCCGCGGCGCATGGCCAGGATCCTGTGGGAGGGTGCAGAGGCAACGGGCTCCTCCCAGTCAAAATAGTCCCTGTACTTGGCGCCCTCTTCTTCTTTGCGCGGAATAACCTTTGAGTTGAACCAGCCTTTCTCAAGAAAAAGGCCGCGCATCTTTTCCCGGGCCTCCTGGTTTTCATTGATCCACTCCGAAATGATATCTCGGGCGCCTGCAAGGGCGTCTTCAACAGATCCAACACCCTTTTCAGGTTCAACAAAGGCCTCTGCCTCAATCAGCGGGTTTGTCCTTTCACCCTGTGCAAAAATGATCTCGGCAAGTGGTTCGAGGCCCTTTTCACGGGCAATGGTCGCCCGTGTTCGCCTTTTGGGTCTGTAAGGGAGGTATGTGTCTTCCAGGGCGGTCAGGGTCCCTGCCCGGGTTATCTTTTCCCTCAGTTCGTCGGTCAGGAGCTCTCGTTCCTCTAGCGACTTTAATATGCTCTCGCAGCGTTTTTCAAGCTCATGGAGTTGGGTAAGCCGGTCCCGAATCGTGGTGATCACCACCTCATCCAGGGAGTCCGTCGCCTCCTTCCTGTATCGGGCGATAAATGGCACGGTCGCGCCTTCCCCGATGAGCCTGGCTACGGCCACGACCTGCTGTGGCCTGAGATCCAGTTCATCTGCAATCCTGTTGACGTGTCTCTCTTCCATCTTCCCCCTCGGTTGTTTTACATGGCCTTTCCTTCAAAAAGGGGATGCCAGCCGGGACTATTCATCACAAAAACCCCCGGGAGTCAAAACAAATTTGGCCTTATTTCTTTTTTGCATCAAAATGAATCCTTGTACAGATGCCCGAAATATGATATTGGCCTCGTGCGGCTTTTGTTTGGTCTTCCCCACCACCTTATCTGGGAGGTTCTGAGATGAAAAGGCTTTTTACTCGTATCGGGGGTCGGGGTGCGCTCCTTCCCACAGCCATCGTTCTTTTTTTCTGCCTCCCGGTCCTGGTTTGGGCCGGGGAACTGCGGCTTACAAGGGCGCTTACCTGTTTGGGCATAAAGGACAGGGAGCCCATAGGGCAGAGTTCCGTATTCCCGCCTTCCACCCAAAGGGTATTTTGTTTCACGGATGTTGAGGGGGCTTCAGGGCCTTTAGAGATCCGTCATGTCTGGTATTTTTTGGGAAAAAAGGTTCATGAATTTTCAGTCCCTGTGAAGGCTTCCAGATGGCGCACATGGACAAGCAAGAACATATTGCCCGTTCAGAGCGGTGACTGGAGAGTGGATGTCGTGGAGTCTTCGACCCAGAAGGTGATCGGCTCAGTTCCGTTCGCCGTCAAGTAGATCTGAACTTGCAAAAAGCCTTTCCCTTTTTTATAAGCAGTTGACGAAGACCCATGGGGCTCATCGGGCGTGAAGGGACATCAAGGTAATGTTGGGACTTAGGGCCATTATCCTTATCTTCGGTCTCTTATTCAATCTCCAGATACTGGTCGCTGACGCACTGGCCGCCTCGCCAAGGTCTTCCCAGTCCAAATCCAAACGCTCGTCCGCCAAGAAGGTGGCTGTGTCAAGCCAAAAAAAGCAGGCTCAATCCGCTCCTGTCCTCTCTGAGGACGCCCTTCTGAAGGAGGTAAAGCGCTATCTGGGCATACCTTACCGCCGCGGGGGTTACAGCAAGAAAGGAATGGACTGTTCGGGGTTGATCAAGCACATCTATTCAAAGACCTTGCAGGTGGATCTCCCTCATTCGAGTTCACAGCAATACGCCTTGCCCACATTGGAAGAGGTTCCGGAAGATGAACTGGGGCCGGGGGACCTGATCTTCTTTTCTCAGAAAAAGAACCGAATTACCCACGTCGGGCTCTATCTTTCTGACGGGAAATTTATCCACGCGATAAGGAAAAACGGGGTAACCATATCCAGCCTTGATAACCGGTACTGGCGGGTTAAGATGGTGGGGGCCAAGAGGCTTGTCGGTCTGGGGAGATCCAATGACACCGAAAGTGAACCTTCAGAAAGACGGGTGGCCAGCCTTGAACTCCAGATCAGCCGGGTCCTGGTTCAGGATTCCTGGAAGATGAGGTTGAGCCTCCTGAGGGAAAACCTTCTCCGGGCTCCCCGGGAGGGAGGTTCCCTCCCCCAGACCCTCCTGCCCACGTCTCATATCTCAGATCCGGAATATACCTTGCAAGGGTACCGACATGGGGTAAAGATGGCAACCGACATCAACCCCTTTAAGTGGTTACGGATTACCCCCTCTCTCTCATACCTGGAGTATGGGACCAAACCCAGAGACCTGGCCTCCTGGAGACCGACCCTGGGGTTGGAAATTCAGGTCATGCCCATCCCAAAAAACTGGGCCTTTTCCGCAGGCTTCCAATACTCGGATAAGACAGGACACACGAGCAAGGGGCCGGGCACCATCGACGATTCGTATGACACAAACCTGTCCCTCATGTTCCGGTATCTCCTGACCAACGATCTGAGATTCAACATGGTGGGGCAGCATGCCCTGGGAAATCCTTTCGGAACCCAACCGGCCCGTTCCGGGGAGTCACAGGAGCAGAAAGGGCTTTTCTTCAGCCTGGACTGGTCGTTTTAAAGGCCCCTTTATATCCTATCCTTTACTGTCTTTGACCCCGATAAAATACATCCTGTCCCCACGGTCCCCTTCTTTTACAACTGTTTCCCCGGCTGCGAAACAGGCCTCTTCGGTGACAGAACCGATCGCTGCCAGTTCACCCACAGAGAGACCTTCAAACACAGCGATCGTCTTAAGCTGAAGGATTCTCTCAGTAAGGCTCATCTCTCTGTCGATTTCATCCCTTTTTGTGACAAGATCCGGATGACTTTTTTGGAGCACCCGTCGAGCCATCTGACGGAGATAGGGGTCTTCGGACTCGGCAAGGGCCTGAAGGACCGCTGGTTCCAGTTCGTCAAACCGCTCTTTGGCCATCAGCGTGAAGGCGATGAGCACCCTGACCAGGGTCGATTTCTTCAGGATAGGTCCGATCTTCTTAAACTCTTGAATCATGGAGGTGCGGGATTCTTTCTTTTTCTTGGGTGAACGCTCCTGCACGAGCAGGGTGGGATAGAGACGTCCCATTTGAGTCACCACTGCCGCCGCCACAGAGATCACAAAATAGGCGCGCAGCAGGTTGTCAATGTGGATAAGCTTTGCCAGGGGGGCCGTGGCAAAGCTCCCCAAAATGGCACCCCCCTCCCCCGTGGGATTACCGCCGATCCTTTTCGCTAACGAACTGACCTCTGATCCCTATCGTGATCTGAGGGGCTTCAGGGTAATTGGTCTTGAGTCTTAGAAACCCGTAATAGGTTTGCGGCGGGCCCGGTATGGCTCTGAGACGAATCCGAAACTCACGCCCCTTTACGGTTTCATCAATCGTATAGGTCAATTTCCTGTCCAAATCAGACTCCCCCGGTGTCAATACCAACGGCTTATCCAGATTGGACCTGATTTGAACTTCCTTTGTCACCTCCTGGCCTTCAACGCCATTCAGAAACACATAACGGGAGGAGAGCTGTATGGGGACCTTGACAAAGGCCTTTATCCATAGATTGATCACATTGAGCACAGGGTCGTTTGTATTGACCATCGCATTTTTGTAAATCTCGCCTTCGTATCCTTTTGTACGAACCTTGATGGTGATCTTTCCCTCCCCGCCCGGGGGAATGGTGCGGTCAAAAGAGGCCACAGAGCAGCCTCAACCCGGCGTTACTCGGACTATTTCCAGGGGCGCATCCCCCTGGTTGAAAACCGAAAATGTGTGTTCTATGATGTCTCCCTCTTTGACCTCCCCGAAATCGACTTCCCGCTCCCTAACAACCATCTTCGGTCCCTGTCTTTTTTGGGCGAGAATAGGAAAGACTGAGGCCAGGAAGAATCCGATGAGCAACACACAAAACAGTGGGCGTTTCTTCATTGCAGACCTCCTCTATCCTCCATACCCTTCCTTTGCTGAAAACCAGTGGGTGCTCTTGAGGCAGATCTTGACCAGCATCAGCATGACAGGCACCTCGATAAGAACACCCACTA
>CAZXCQ010000043.1:0-29766 GCA_964639275.1 uncultured Desulfobacteraceae bacterium
TTCTTCCACATGCCACACCACAATCGATCTATCCCCGGGTTTTTGAGAAGTTACGTGAGATTCATGAATAACTCTTTCAAAAAAGGAGGTGGACTATGGGCGAGATGGGGAAAAAGATGGTTCTACCACCACCGGCACAGGTGGGTGTCGTGGTCAGAGACCTTGATGTAGCGATCGATTATTACACCAAGACCTTTGGCCTTGGCCCGTTTCAGACAATAGAATTTGCACCTGCCCAACACTGGGTCAAGGGCAGACCGACGCCGATCCGGCTCAAAATTGCCATGTGCGAATGGGGGCCCCTGATGCTGGAACTTATCGAGCCGGTGGAAGGGGATGCCCCGCACAAGTGGTTCTTGGAGAAGGAAGGCGAAGGGATGCAACATCTCGGCTTTATTGTGGACAACTACGACGAATGGCTGGATTATCTCAGGGAAAACCATATTGATGTCCTTATGAATGCTGAAACCGATGTGGAAGGAATGGGGCACATCCGCGCGGCCTATATGGAGTCCGATCGCGTTGGTGGGGTCCTGTTTGAGTTAATCGAGATTAGGCCATAATGTAACATCTCAAGAACCAGGGGGAAGGCGTGACATACGGAAAATAAGGTATCATGCCGCGGCAGACACTATTCAGGACCCCGTGTTTCTGGGAGATTACACCATAAGGGTTTTGGCCAGAAAGGAGAGAGGTCATCATGTCTTTGGAAAATGAAAAACTTTTGGAATTGTATCGCAAGATGCTCTTGGTCCGCACCCTCGAAGAGAAGCACGGAAGCCTCTTGCAGGAGGGGAGGATACAGCTGATGTCACATTTTGGGACAGGCCAGGAGGCCGTGGCCATTGGCGTCGCAGCTCCTCTGAAACAGGAAGACATCCTTTTTGGAACCCACAGGGGGGTGGGTGAATATATCGGAAAAGGGATGGGCCCAAGGGATATATGGATGGAATACCTGGGGAAGAAGACCGGGCTCTGTAAAGGAAAAGGCACCTTGCACCTCTGCGACCGGAACATGAATATTCCGGGCCTGGTCTCGAGCCTGGGATCCGATTTCTCCTTTGCGGTGGGAACGGCCCTGGCCTCAAAGATGCGAAAACTGGACCAGGTGACACTCTACTTTGTGGGTGAGGGGACGTGCAACCAGGCCGATGCCCATCCCTCCATGTGTATGGCTGCCCTGTGGAATCTACCGCTGGTATTTGCCGTATGCACGAACCAGTTTTGCGAACTCTCATACATGAGCGATCACTACCCCACTGAAGATGTGGCGCCCCGGGCAGCCGGATATGGAATCCCCTATGACATCGTGGAGGGGCAGGATATCGAGACCACTTACAACGCTACTGCAAAGGCCATAGACCATGCGCGGAGCGGGAAAGGACCCTATCTGGTGGAGTATAAGACCTTTCGTATGGCACTCCACTTCTCCGGTGATCCCGGAGGATACGTCAGACCCGAGGACCTGGAAGAATGGGGCAAGCGGGACCCCATCGATATCTGCCAAAAGAAGATACTGGATCGGAAAATATTGACGCCCGAAGGGGATCAAGGGCTGAGACAGGAAATCCAGGGCGAGGTGGACAGTGCGGTTGAGGAGGCCTTTGCCGCACCCGACCCAACCGTGGACGATCTATTCGAGGACGTATACGCTGAGAAGGGGGTGAGATAATGGCACGGAAAATTAGCTTTTTACAGGCCCTGAATGAGGCCATGGCAGAGGAAATGCGCCGGGACCCCAGTGTTTTTGTCCTTGGCGAGGATGTCCGGATCGGCGCTTTTGGTCAGACCGCCGGATTGGTAAAGGAGTTTGGCGAAGAAAGGGTATTGAACACCCCCATTGCTGAGAATGCCATTACCGGTGTGGCCATGGGCGCTGCCATGAACGGCCAGCGCCCCATCCTGGAGCTTATGTTCTGCGATTTCGCCATGCTGGCCATGGACCAGATCTGCAACCATCTGGGTCAGTGGCGCTACGTGACCGGCAGTCAATATGGCCTTCCGGTGACCATCCGGACGGCCGTGGGTGCCGGGTTCCGCATGGCCTATGGCCATTCCCAGTCTCTGGAATCGCAGTTGGTCCAGGCCCCGGGGCTCGTCCTGGCAGAACCTGCCACGCCTTATGACGCCAAAGGACTTTTGAAATCGGCGATCCGGAGCGATGATCCGGTTGTGGTCTTCGAACACAAGAAACTCATTCTGGGTGGGGTGGAAGGCGAAGTACCCGAAGGGGAGTACACCGTCCCGTTTGGTGAAGCGGTTGTTCGCAAGCCCGGAAAAGACGCCACGGTCGTGGCCTTCGGTTTCATGATGTACGAGGCGCTCAATGCGGCCCAGGAACTGGCCACAGAAAATATCGATATCGAGGTCATTGATCCCCGGAGCATTGTTCCCCTTGACAAAGATACCATTTTCGAATCAGTGGAGAAGACAGGGCGTCTGGTGACTGTGGAGGAAGGCAGGGTCAGGGGAGGTCTCGGCGCAGAAATCGCCGCGCTTGCCTGCGGGGATTATTTTTCTCTGCTTAAGGCCCCGGTGCAAAGGGTGGCTGCGCCCATGGTGCCCATTCCGGGCAGTCCGGTCCTGGAGGACCTCTACCTCCCGAACAAGGATTCTATTGTGCGTGCCGTAAAGCGCACGCTCTAGCCGAGGTCAAGAACGGCCGGGACTCCATACGCAAACTATGCCCCTGGGGTCCCGGCCCAAAGAGATTTCTGGGGGCTTTTAGGTAAACGGTCGAGGGAGGCTAAAGATGAGACTTCAAGATCAAGTGGCCATCGTAACCGGTGGTGGAGGTGGCTTGGGTGAGGGGATCTGTCTTTGCCTGGCCAAAGAAGGGGCCCATTTGGTGGTCAGCGACCTCAGGGAGGACCTGGCAGATAAGGTGGCCCAAAAGGTCAGAAAGACGGGGCAGAAGGCCCTGGCCGTCCAGAGCAACGTGAGCATGGCTGATCAGTGTGAAAGGCTCATTGAGAAGACACTGAATGAGATGGGCCACATCGATATCCTGGTTTGCGGCGCAGGGGTTGGCGGGTTTGTCTTTCGGGGTGATTCCGATGCCCCTCTCATATTGGAAAACATCTCCGAGGAAGAGTGGGACCTGACCATCGATGTGAACCTGAAGGGTGTCTTTCTGTGCAACCGCGCGGTCGCCCCCTATTTCAAACAACAGGGGAAGGGAAAGATCATCAACATTTCATCCATCGCTGGCCGGAAGGGCATTGACTGGATCCCTCACTATTCCGCCAGCAAGGCCGGTGTCATCGTCCTCACCCAGGCCGTCGCCCTTCAGTTGGCCCCTTACAACGTGAATGTGAACACCGTCTGTCCCGGGGTCATCCGGACACCCATGTGGGATACGGGTGCGAAGGTGCTCTCCCGGTCCTACCCCCCCTTCAAAGGGATGAGCCCGGACGATGTCTTCAGCGCCGTGGTTCAGAACATGATTCCCATGAGAAGACCTCAGACCGCGGAAGATATCGGCAACATTGTTGTATTTCTCGCGTCGGAAGAGGCCAAAGAGATTACCGGCCAGACTATTAATGTGGACGGGGGTGCTGTCTTCAATTAAGGCCGAATGAGGAGCCGACAGCGCCCATGATTGGCTCTCAAGGCGCCGGAGGGGTGTGGCCCCTTATTCCGCTAGCGGATCTTGAGGAAAAGGGATTTGCTCGCCTTCTATCCTCACAAGATAGGGTCAAGATTCTGGTCGCACCCTGAGAATCAATTAAAGGATATTTGGATATGATTACACCTATTCTTGTGCCAAAGCTGGGAATGACTCAGTCAGATATCACCGTGGTGAAATGGAGTAAGCGAGATGGGGAACAGGTAGAAAAGGGCGAGAATGTCGTTACTATTGAGACCGCCAAGGTGACCTATGAAGTGGAGGCACCGGCTTCGGGTCTGGTATTCAGCCTGCGCAGGGTCAATGACAGGGTAAAAATCGGAGACACCCTTGGCGTCGTGACCGATACCAAAGAGGCCTTTGAAGACTATAAGAAGGACCTTGGGGAGCAACCAAAACCCGAGACAGGCATCTTCTTCGATGAACCTAAAGAGGAGTGGGGCATCCGGCTTTCTTTTGAGGAAGAGGAACAAGGGGTCATTTCCGCTCCCCAGCCCCCCCTGGAATTGGGCGATCGTGTCATCGTGGAAAGAATCCCTTTTGTTGGGATGCGCCGGACCATTGCAAACAACCTCGTATCGAGCCTCCAGACCGGTGCCCAGTTGACCGTTGTCACTGAAGCGGACATGACAGGATTGGCCCAATTTCGGAAAGAACTTATCCTGGACCGCCCCGATGAACGGATTACATTTGTGGACATGCTTGTCAAGTTGCTCGCCTTTGTTCTCCAGGAGTTCCCCATCTTGAATTCCACTATCCTTGGGGATGAGATTATCTGTTGGGGAGAATATCATATGGGGGTGGCCGTGGCCCTTGACGCCGGGCTGGTGGTTCCGGTAGTCCGGAACGCAGACAAAAAAAGCCTCTTTGCCGTCAGTCGGGAAATAAAAAGGCTGGCTCGAAAGGCGCGGTGCAATCAGCTTGATCCTGAGCATTATCAGGGAGGAACATTCACTCTCAGCAGTGGGGGCAATGTGGATGTGGACTTTATGACACCCATCATCAACCCGCCACAAAATGCCATCCTCGGGATCGGAAAAATAGGGCCAAGGCCCGCTGTTTATCACAATCAACTGGCAATCCGGACCAAGACCTATCTCTGCCTGACGCACGATCATCGCGTTATTGACGGGGTCCCTGCCGCCGGGTTTTTGGGAAGACTCAAAGAGGTCATCGAACACCCGGAGCTTTTTCGACGTATACTCAAGTGATTGATCGCGGTGCCCTTTGAGGTCTCCATTTGAGGGGATTTCCCCTTGCGGATGGGAAGGGTTTTGAGGAGCCGATACAGATGACCATGGAAAAATGTGATTTACTGGTAATTGGCGGGGGTCCAGGGGGATACACAGCAGCCATCAGAGGGGCTCAGAAGGGATTGAGGACGATCTTGGTGGAAAAAGGGCCTCTGGGCGGCACCTGTCTTAACCGGGGTTGCATCCCTACAAAAAGCCTTCTTGAAGACACACGCATGATCCCGGCGGTACAAAAATGCCATTTTCTGCAAGGAGACATGAAGATTAGCGTTAAACGCATCGCCGATCGGAAGAGATCGGTTGTGGAGGGATCGCGCCAATGGGTTCAGGATGTTCTCTCGGGAAATGGGGTAACCCTTATGGCCGGTGAGGCCTCTTTTGAAAACCCACGCACTGTGGTGATCGGGACAAGGGAGGGAGATAAAAAGGCGGTTAACGCCTCAAAGATCGTGCTGGCGACAGGGGCATTGGAGACGTATGGCCCCGGGCTCCAGGTCGACGGCCAGGGCATTTGGTCCACAGATGACGCCCTTTCGTTAAGACCGCTACCCCGTCGTTTGGCTGTTGTGGGTGCAGGAAGCCGCGGTGTTGAATTTGCCGGCATCTTTCGGAACCTGGGGGTCAGCGTCGTGCTCATCGAAAAAGAGAGACGCATCTTACCCGGAGTGCATCCGGAACTGGCAGACCGTTACAAAAAGGTCCTGCTGGACCGAAAGATCAGTGTCCTCACCCGCACAAGCGTTTTGGGAGCCCAGCCTGCCGCTGGCTCCGGGGTCACGCTGAGCCTCGAGGATAACAAAGGCCGGCAGGACGTTGAAGTAGACAGAGTTCTCCTGACCGGAGAGAGGCAACCCTTTTATGCCGGCCTAAATCTGCCTGCGGCCGGTCTGTTTCCAAAGAATGGGCTTTTGGAATATAATCTCGCCCTCGAGACCCCGGTAAAGGGAATCTATGTAATAGGGGATGCGGCTGGCCCACCCTATTATGCCCACAAGGCCATTTCCCATGCCATGGTGGTCATAGACCATATCCTCGGGATCAAGCGTCGCATAGGTTCTCTCTTTGTGCCGAACTGTATATACGGAGATCCGGAGGTGGCTACAGTAGGCCTCACCGAAGACGAGGCCCTGGAAGCGGGCCACACCATCCGGGTAGGCGAATTCCATTTTGTAGGGAACGGCCGCGCCGGAACCATGGGGATTGATCAAGGCCTGATCCTTATGGTATCCGATTCCAAGACAAGGGAGGTTTTGGGCGTCCACATATTGGGCCCTCAGGCCACGGAACTCATCTCTTTGGCAACCATGGCCATGCAAAACAATATCGGCGTGGATGGTATCCAAAAGACCCTCTTTGCCCATCCAACATTGGCCGAGACCTTTTATGAGGCAGCCCTGGCCACAGACGGAGAGGCCATCCATCTGCTGGCAAATGGTGAAGAGTATGGGCCTGAAGACTAATTCATCCTATGGCCCCGGAATTCCTGAGGCACTCTGAGTAGTCTGCAAAGGAGTAACAGTTTAGTTTTTTTCAAAAAGGGAAGCCCCATTGCCCGGGTTTCAAAAAGCTGAAATGTTTACAAGGGAAGGGGTTTGCGGGAACCGGAGATGTGGCTTTTTCGCGCTCAATATGGTATGTGGATGAATGCCCTTCCTGTTACGCAAAGAATTGATGAAGCGAAATCAACCTCTCAAAAGCCCGGGGGTATTGGTTTCTCGTGTGGCATGTGAAAAAAATAGACCCCATGCCACGGGTTCCCCTTTCTTATTGAAATGTTACGAGTAGAAGGGGTCTTGTGCATCCAAATTGCACGCCGAAAGGAGGTGATGCTTGAACCGGATCCCATATTTTAACCTTCAGCCCTCAGATTAGAAAGGAGAATAACATGGGAAAAAAACAATTACTTCTTGCTCTTTGCCTCATCTCTAGTACCTTCTTATTCCTGGCCCAACCGGGCATGGCAGCGGAAGAAAAGACCGTGAAGATTGGAGGGCTTTTCTGTTTGACCGGTTTTGGTTCTTCAGCCGAAGCCCTTATTGCCCAGGGGGCAGAACTGTCAGAACAATGGATCAACGAGCAGGGCGGTCTTACCATCAATGGAAAAAAATATAAGGTCAAACTGATAATCGAAGACATGAAAGGGACCGCGGACGGCGCCGTGGCCGCTGCAACCAAACTTGCCTATGACCACAAGGTAAAGATCGTCGTCGGAACGGTTGTCCCTTTCATGGTTCAGGCCGCAGGGTCGGTGCTCGAACCGGCAAAGGTCCTCCGCGCTGTTCTATACAATTGTGGCATGCCCTCAGAATATGGCCCGCAGACGCCCTACGCATTCCTCACCTATGACGCAACCATCGAAGGCATGAGGGCGGCCCTGGACTATCTGAAGGAGGCCTATCCAAAGGTCAAGACCGTCGCCTACATCATCCCGGATGACGGATCGGTCCCTTACCTCGACAAGATGTTCAGGGAGAAGGCGGCCTCTGTGGGATACAAGGTGGCCACCGTTGCAAAATGGGCCATGACGACCCAGGACTATACGCCGATCATCACAAAGGTCCTGGCCTCAAAGCCGGATGCCGTGGCCTTTGCCAACGGATGGCCACAGGCCACAGGGAGCATGCTAAAGATCACGCGGGAGATGGGCTTTGACGGTCCTGTATTTGGATGCAATTACGACGACGCCTATCAGATTATGGAGATTGCGGGAAAAGAGGCATCCACAAACTTTTTTATCCATCAGATCGATCTGGATTCTCCGCAGATGACCCCCATCATCAAGGAGATCGTCAAGAGGGCCAGGGCAAAGTATGGGAAGGTCTATGGGATGCATATCTGGGGTTTTAATCCCCTCTATGAACTCAAACAGGTGATTGAGGCGGCCCAGAGTACGGATCCCGAAGTACTCAAGAATACATGGGCAAACATGAAGACCATCGATACGGTTTACGGCCTCGGGAGGATGGGTGGCCTCAAGACATACGGCATCAACCACACGGTGTGCGCGCCCTGTCCCATCGTGGAGCTTATGGACGGCAAGGTAAAGTGGGTAAAATGGGTGGACGTCTACAGCCCATAAGAGTATCGATTCGGGTAGGAGGGTAAATGCCCTCCTACCTATTCCCCACCGGTTACAGGGAAACGGAGAGAAGATGTGATATCAGAGGTTGCAGCCCAAACCGTTGTAAACATATTGATGCTCTCATCCATTTATATCCTGGTGGCCCTGGGATTTGCACTCCTTCTGACCGTGCTCGGAATCCTCAATTTCACCCATGCCGCAATCTACATGCTCGGTGGGTACATCTGCTACGAGCTTGCGGTGGAGGTCGGGTTCAACCAGTGGGCATCGCTCCTTGTCTCGATGATCACGGTGGGTCTTTTTGGCACCTTTCTTGAGCGGGTCTTCTTTCGTCCCTTTTTGAAGGACATGAACAAAATCGTGGTCGTCACGCTTGCGTTGATCATCATTCTGGTGGCTGTCATCAATGTGACGGTGGGCAGCCACATCAGACGGATCCCCTCATTTGTCCCGGGCGTTCTCAGGTTCAGCGGGGTCTCCATAAGCGGAGACAGACTGGCCACCTTTGCCATCGGCTCTGCTCTGCTGCTGGGGGTCATCCTGTTTATCCGAAAGACCAAGACCGGGCTTCAGATGCTCGCCATTTCTCAGCACATGGATGGGGCAGCGCTCCAGGGGATCAAGATCCACCGTATTTTTGCGGTAACCACGGCCATCGGCTGCGCCCTGGCTGCAGTGGCTGGAAGCCTTATGGGTGCCATCCTCAGCCTGAGCCCCTTTATGGGAGACCAGATGCTGGTCAAGGCCATTCAGATCGTCATCCTGGGTGGAATCGGCAGCATCGGCGGTGTCCTGGTCGGCGGTCTGATCCTGGGGGCCATTGACGCCACCCTGCCTCTCTTTATCAGTGGAAGCGCCACGGATCTGACCGGCCTCTGCATCGTCATCATCATTTTGCTCCTCAGGCCTCAGGGGTTGTTCGGACGTGAAGTATAGTGATGTCTAATGGAGAGAACGTCACAAGGGGGCGAAGAAACAGGGTCAAGGTGATCTCCTATCTCTGCCTGATCATTTTCTTTTTCTTGATACCGCTGTTTTTCGATTCGGTCTATTATCTTCATACCTTTATCATCACGCTCATCTATATCATCGCTGCGTGCAGCCTGCGTACCATCCTTCTCTCCGGACAGATCTCAATCGCCCACGCGGCTTTCATGGGGCTTGGGGCCTATGTCTCAAGCATATTTGCAAAGGAACTCTACTGGACACCCTGGCTCACAATCCCCCTGGGGGGGATTTCGGCCATGGCGGTCGGGGTCTTGACAGGCTACCCTCTCACCAGGGTGAGGGCGATCTACTTTTCTATGGTGAGTCTCTTTGTGGGTTTGGCGATTGTCGCCCTTATCGGGGTATTAGCAGACTATACGGGTGGAGATATCGGTCTTATCGGCATCCCTCCTCTGCCTTCCATCGCCATTGCAGGCAAGTGGGAGATCAATTTCCTCAGTTCAAAGATCCCTTACTACTACTTTTTTCTGCTATTGGCGCTGCTTTGCCTTCTGGTTCTCCACAGCCTTGAAAACTCACGCGTGGGGATGAGCTGGAAGGCCATTGCCCAATCTCATCTGGTCGCCTCCAGCGTGGGGATTAATGAATCAGGATTCCGGGTCCTTGCCCTTGCGGTGGGATGCTTCTTCGCGGGCATTGCCGGGGCCGGTTATGCCCATTACAATATGGTGTTGACAAGGAGCAGCTTCGGCTTTCTCTCAAGCGTCAATCTCCTGATCTACGTGCTGGTAGGCGGGACCGGCAGTTTTGCCGGACCCATCATTGGCACGTCGGTGCTGGTGATCGTACCCGAGATCTTTCGGTGGCTGAAGACTTTCGTCCCCTTTGTTTTTGGAGGAATTATGCTCCTGGTCGTCTTTTTCATGCCTCAGGGGATTGCTGGCCTGTTTGGCCAGATAAAGGCAAGATTCCCGGGAATTCAAGAGAAAAAGAGACTTGAAGATGTTTCTTGAGACAAACGGGCTGACCAAGAACTTTGGAGGTCTCGCAGCGGTACATGAACTGGAAATGTCCGTCCGCGAGGGGGAGATCGTGGGTCTTATTGGCCCCAACGGCGCCGGCAAAACCACGGTTTTCAATCTGATTACCGGCTTTCTCCGTCCCTCAGCCGGAAGGATCCGTTTTGATGGCAAGGACATCACAGGGAGGAAGCCCCACGTGATCGCAAGAATGGGGATCGGACGGACGTTTCAACTGGCCACCCTCTTCCCCGAGTTCACCGTCTTCGAAAATATCGTGACATCCTTTAATCTCTATCCGAAATCGGGTTTCTGGGAGGCCCTGTTCAAAACGCCTTCGTACCGGCGCAAGGAAAGGGAGATCCTCAAACAGGCTGACGAGATCCTCCACTTTGTTGGACTCGAAAAGGTCAGAGATGTGCCCGGCAGGAATCTGCCCCATGGACATCAGAAACTCCTGACCGTGGCCAGGGCACTGGCCATCAGGCCCAGATTCCTACTCCTCGACGAGCCGATTGCCGGCATGAGCCTGGAAGAGATCCATGAGGCCATTTCCGTTATAGAAAAGATCAGGTCCCAGGGCGTCACCCTCCTTCTTGTTGAGCATAACATGAGAATCATGCGGTTGTGCGATCGGGTCATTGTCATCAACTTTGGTCACAAGATTGCTGAGGGGTCGATGGCAGAGGTCAGGACAAATGAGGAAGTGATGAAGGCCTATTTCGGGAGAAAACATGCTGCTTAGGGTGGAAGATCTAAACGTATTTTACGGGAAGGCCATCGCCTTGGAAGATGTCTCTCTGGGCGTGGCCCATGGGGCGGTAGTCACCCTCATCGGTGCCAATGGCGCGGGGAAGAGCACCCTTCTGAAGGTCCTGTCCGGGCTATGGCCTTCCACCTCAGGGGAGGTCTATTACGACAACAAAAAGATCAAGGGGCTGGAACCTTACGAGATCGTGAGCCTCGGTCTCGTTCATATTCCAGAGGGAAGGATGCTTTTTCCTTACCTCAACGTGATCGAAAACCTCAAACTGGGTGCAAGCCTGCGGCAAGACAAGGATGGCATCAAGGAGGACCTTGAGGGTATCTTTGCGCATTTTCCAATCCTGCGGGACCGACACAAACAAAAGGCAGGGAGCCTGAGCGGAGGGGAGCAGATGATGCTGGCCATTGCCCGGGGTCTCATGGCCAAACCGCGACTCCTTCTAATGGATGAGCCCTCTCTCGGACTTGCTCCCGTCATGGTGGATGAGTTGGTTTCTGTGATTCAGACCATTAATAATAGCGGGGTAAGCGTGCTCCTGGTGGAGCAGAATGTCTTCCTGGCCCTTCAAGTGGCGCACAAGGGGTATGTGCTGGAAGTGGGAAAGGTGATTTTAGAAGGCGATATAGAAGAGTTCAAAAACAGCGAGGTGGTCAAACGGGCCTACTTGGGCGAGTGAAGCGGGGAGTAATATCACTGCTTTTCTTTGAACTCAAGCTCCAGCTGGGGAGGTTCGATGCCAACGATAAGGAGTCTATCATTGTCCAAAAGGATTTGGTCCCGAGTGATACGGAAGACTCGCAAGCCAAAACGGGCCAGTGATAGGTCGATGGGAACACGCACACCACTCGGGGTCAGGGTACTGGCGTCCTTTCTCAGGCCTTGAACCGTTAACACCACCTCGGGATTGAGAGGCTTCACCACCTCCATTCCCTTGGGGCAGTTTTTATACTCCACGGGGACCTTTAGGCTCACCTGAAAGTTTTGCTGTCCCGCAAGCAAAAGCCACAAGATGCTCACCAGCGCCAGGGAGGCGAGCTTCTCTCGCCACCGGTTGGTGAAAATAAAGCGGGTCTTTCCAGCCCATGTCTTCATTGTGGCACCAAGAGGGCCAGTCGCTTCAAGAAGGAACTTTGATAATTTCTCGGGGGTCTCTATCCTTTCGAGCTTTCCCCCCCGGGCCAGAGAAACCTCTCCTCGCTCCTCAGAAACCACCACGACCCAGGCATCACAGCGTTCGGAAAGACCGAGGGCCGCCCGGTGCCTTGTCCCCCATTCTTTTGGAAGACCTTCGGAAGAGCTCAACGGCAGATAACAGCCGACCTGGATGATCCGTCCCCTGCTGATCAGTACTGCGCCGTCGTGCAATGGGGATTCCTTATGAAAAATGCTCATCAGCACTTGGGCGTTTGGGACACCCTCCAGTGACTGTCCCCCGGTAATATGTTCCTCCACCAAGTCACCCCGTTCAATAATGATCAAGGCCCCGACTTTGGTTTTGGCAAACCTGAATACCGCCTGGGCAAAATCGGATATCCATTCCTCCGGGTGGCTCATCTTGCGGAGGCCGAGCGCTCGGAGAGGATTGACCCGTTCCAAGACCTGTCGAATCTCCGACTGGAAGAGGATGATCAGCAGGATCACCAAGACCTGCCAGAATACCTGGAATACCCAGGTCGTCAAAAATAACCCCCAAGAGCGCGCAATCGTATACACAATGCCAAGGCCCAGGAGGCCAATCAGTGCCTTGAAGGCCTTTGTCCCCTGGAACCAGGAATAGAGGTAGTAGGCGACGACGGTCAAAAAGATGATATCCAGGACATCTTGAAATCGCAGATTGGCGATGATGGCAGAAAAATACATGCCCCCTCCTCAAACGCAAAAACGCCTCTCAGAAACAAGTCATTAAATAATGCCAGAAGACGATATCATTTTCAACTCCCCTTCGACGCCTTGCCCCTATGATCTTGTAACATCTCGAAAAACAGGGGGAAAGCTGTGGCATGGGGTGTTGAATGGTCTCTGGGGAGGCTTTTGTGCTTTCTTCTTGATGACCGAACCCCTTTTCATTATATTATGTTTGTTTCACTGCTATATGTGTTGCGCCACTTACCCTCATTACTTCGCCTTGTTTAAAGAAATGGTCAACCCATGGATGACTTGAGCCTCGAAAAGGTCCTTGCGGACAAGAGAAACCTGGAGCGGATCCTGGATAATCTGAAAGAGGGTATCATTGCCCATGATACCCGGCGGCGCATCGTCTTTTTCAACCGGTCCGCCGAAAGGGTAACCGGATACCGGCGGAACCAGGTCCTGGGAAGGGATTGCCACGAGGTCTTTGGTCAGCCCTTTTGCGGTGACCGCTGCTCATTCTGTTCAGAACCTCCCGAGTTCTGGAAAGACATTGAGTATCCCATCTCCATTCTGACAAGAGAAGGGGAAACCCGTCGTATTGAAATGACTGTAGCCGGTATGAACGATGGTGAGGGCCGATTTATGGGTGTGCTTGCCGCCTTTCGGGATGTCACTGATCTGTTTGGGTTAAAGATAATGACAGGAGACCTCAAAGGGTTTGCCGGTATTATCGGTCGCGACCCCAAGATGCTCCAGATCTACAGGCACATACGCGACCTCGCCGCCAATGATTATCCGGTACATATCACTGGAGAGACCGGTACAGGCAAGGAACTGGTGGCAGCGGCGATCCACAATGAGAGCCGGCGCGGCAGAGGCCCCTTTGTGCCTATCAACTGCGCGGCGCTTCCCGAAGGGATGCTCGAAAGTGAACTCTTTGGACACGTAAAGGGGGCCTTCACAGGGGCCTTAAGGGACAAAAAGGGGAGATTCGAACTGGCTGACAAGGGTACCCTTTTCCTCGATGAGGTGGCCGATCTCCCCAAGTCAGTCCAGGCAAAGCTGTTGCGGGTACTTCAGGACGGTACATTTGAACGCGTGGGGGGAGAGGAACAGGTCTCGGTGGACGTTCGCCTTATCAGTGCCTCCAACAAAGACCTCAAGAGCCAGGTAAAGACAAACAGGTTTCGTGATGACCTCTACTACCGCATCAATGTCGTTCCTGTCCACCTGCCCCCCCTCAGGGACCGGAGAAAAGACATCCCGCTGCTCATCGACCATTTTCTGGACAGGGCCATGGAGGAGGGTCAAAGGACAGAAGGCTTTTCCAAAGACGCCCTCACGCTCATGATGGGATACCCATGGCCCGGAAACATCCGGGAGCTTCAAAGCGCGGTTCATTTCGCCCTGGTGAAATGCAGGGGAGGGATCATAGGACCGGGACATCTCCCGAGGGAGCTTTTGGAGTGGAAAGACACCAGATCCTCTCGCGGTCCTTCCCGGAAATTGAACCGGGAGCAGGTTCAAAACGCCCTTGTAAAAAGCGGTGGGAACAAGGCCAAGGCAGCCCGGGACCTGGGCGTTGGTCGGGCCACCCTCTATCGGTTTCTCGCTGATGTTTCAAATGTGTCATGATACATTTATGTCTCAATATTAAACCTGAGACAATATTTTGACCCCGTACAGGCCCTGATCCAGACAAAGCCAATCCCTACCCTTTCTGCCCCACAATATCCGCCAACATTTATCCCATTGGAATTTCAAGGCGTTATAAACCATTCCGAAATCCTGAGACATAAATGTCTCATTTATGGTTCAGGACCGGTTCAAAACGTCAAATATTACTTTTGCTATAATTGATAACCATATAATATTAATAGTTTTATTGTAAGAAAGGCAATTTTTGGCATACTTCTTGATCTATATCAACCAAGACTGCAGCGCACATTCCTTATTTCGGGAAAACGGATGAGGCCATGTAACGAGAGCATAAGAAAGACCCTGAAGCTGGTAGAGGCAATGCTTGATCTGGCTGACGAAGGGGACGCGGTTCGAGAAGATGCGGGTTGTGGTGTCCTTTATGGGGTCCTCAGGGACTCGGCATACAAGATCAAACAGCTCGCTCAATCGGAGAAGGAGGCCCACATAGAAAAGGGCTGGTGGAAACATAGGAATAATGGTTTGGTAAACAGCGATATTCACCTACTTCAGAAAGGAGAGGAGTTATGAGCAGGACAGAAAAGAATCTATTGGATGCATTCGCCGGAGAATCACAGGCAAATCGAAAATACCTCGCCTTTGCCAAGCAGGCAGACAAGGAAGGTCACCCACAGGTTGCCAGGCTCTTTAGGGCGGCCGCTGAGGCCGAGACGGTCCACGCCCACGCACATCTCCGGACGCTTGGCGGGGTTAAGACGACCGCCGAAAACCTAAAGGAGGCCATAGCAGGGGAAACACACGAATTTAAGAAGATGTATCCAGAGATGATCGAAGCGGCAAAAGAAGAAGGGAACAAGGCGGCAGAGCGGTCCTTTACTTATGCCAACGATGTGGAGAAGGTACACGCCTCTCTATACCAAAAGGCACTGGATAATCTGGACCATCTGGAGAAGACAGACATCTATGTCTGTTCGGTCTGCGGTTACACCTGTGAAGGGGAGGCACCGGAGACCTGTCCTGTGTGTGGGTCAAAATCCAAGGCCTTTTCTAAGATAGATTAGCCTTGATCCAACTCCATTCCAAAATCTGCCAGGAGGTTGGAAATGCCCGGTCTGCGGGGCCAGCAGGAAGTCGTTTCGTCCCCTGGGACGGTCTGGGCCGGTGGCCGAAAACGGAGAATAATTTAGAGGGCCAAGATCCATTTCCGCGAAAAGAGATTCTCTGTTCCAGTTCGCTGAGAAAGCACGGATAGATCGGTTAAGAGGCGGGGGAGCGAGCGCTACTTGACAACACTAGAGTCGTGTTTATTAATTAGGAATGGATACCAATAAGGAATCTTTCCATCAGGGTTTGAGATTGGATTCAATCCCGAACCAGAGGATGACCCATCAGCGCAAGGTGATCCTTGAAGAACTCAAAAGGGTCAGATCCCATCCCACGGCCGACGAAATTTATGAGATGGTCAGGAGAAGACTACCGCGCATCAGTATGGGGACGGTCTACCGCAACCTTGATATACTCTCGGAGATCGGACTGATTCAAAAACTCCAGCCGATCCGATCCCAGATGCGGTTCGACGGCAACCCTAAAGGGCATTATCATATTACCTGCCCGCGTTGCGGTAGGGTTGATGATGCCCCTACTGAACTCTCGGACGATATCTTGAAGGACCTTGAAAATACTTTGGATAAATTGGCCAAGTATGGGATATCCGGATATAATCTAGACTTTATAGGCCTCTGCCCGAGCTGCATGAAATTGGAACAGGCCCCCGGTGGGGAAACAATCACAACCGATCAAGGAGGTACTTGACCATGGATTTAAAAGGGAGTCAAACTGAAAAAAACCTGCTCACGGCGTTTGCCGGAGAATCGCAGGCGCGTAACCGTTACACCTACTTTGCCAGCCAGGCAAAAAACGAAGAATTTGAGCAGATTTCATTTGTTTTTGAAGAGACGGCCAACCAGGAAAAAGAACATGGAAAAAGGTTTTTCAAGTTCCTGGAAGGTGGACAGATCGAGATCCAGGCCGGTTTTCCAGCGGGTGTGATCGGCACCACGTTGGAGAACCTCAAGGCGGCGGCCGAAGGAGAGCACTTTGAGCAAGCGGAACTCTATCCCGGGTATGCAAAGACGGCTAGAGATGAGGGGTTTGATGCCATCGCAGGGGTTTTTGATGCCGTGTCGGTTGCAGAAAGACAGCACGAAAAGCGCTACCTGGACCTGGCCGCCAATATTGAAGCCGGCAAGGTCTTTAAGCGCGATTCACAAGTCGTCTGGCGCTGCCGCAACTGTGGTTATCTCCATACGGGCCACGAAGCCCCTGAGACCTGCCCGGCCTGTGCCCACCCCCGGGCCTATTTTGAGCTGCTGGGCGAGAATTATTGAATCCGGAGTTAGAAACTACTTGCGAAAGGATAATAGAAAATGGAAGAGCACACCGGTATCATCACCATGAAAGGCAATCCGCTGACCCTGGTGGGTAAAGGGCTGAATGTGGGCGATCTCGCCCCTGACTTCGAGGTCCTTGATAATGACCTCTCACCGGTCAGCTTGTCGGCCTATCGCGGCAAGGTCTGTATCATCTCTTCGGTCCCTTCCCTCGATACGCCGGTCTGCGACATGGAAACCCGAAGATTTAATGAAGAGGCGGGCAAACTCGGAGAAGATGTGGCCGTCCTGACCATCAGCATGGACCTGCCTTTTGCCCAGAAGCGGTGGTGCGGTGCCGCTGGCGTGGACAGGGTCATCACGCTGTCAGATCACCGCAATGCATCTTTTGGCACCGCCTATGGGGTACTGATAAAGGAACTGCGTCTGCTGGCAAGGGCGGTATTTGTTGTTGATCGCACCGCGACGATCCGTTTTATCCAGATCGTCAAAGAGATAACCGATGAACCGGATTATGTCGCAATACTGGACACCATCGGCAAACTGGTTTGATCTTTGTAGCCGTTCACAGGTTCAGGGTTCACAGGTTCAGCGTTAAAAACAAAGACAAGATTGAAGACCCTGAGGGTTGGGAAAACAGGGTAAGCCTGCCAAATAGCGTCCAATGGGCCTCCCATTGTCAGACTTGGAATGATGCACCCCTAGGTTTCGCTTCTGAACACGACCCCGAAATTGGAATCGGGGGGCAAGAATGGAACCCTGAACCTCAGAACCCGTGAACGGTTACTGATCTTTTTAGGAAGCAGATGCCAACACAACCGTAAAGCCTTTTGAGAACTTTTTCGTGTAAGTATCTAGAAATAAGGAGGTAAAAATGGCGGAGAGATTACAGGTATACAAGTGTGAGCTTTGTGGCAACATTGTTGAGGTGTTGCACGGTGGAAAGGGGGAACTGGTCTGCTGCGGAAAGCCGATGACGCTTCAGAAGGAAAATACCGTGGATGCTGCCAGGGAAAAACATGTCCCGGTGGTGGAAAAGACCACCGATGGCGTCAGGGTAAAGGTCGGGGAAGTCGCCCACCCCATGGAGGAAAAACACTATATTGAATGGATCGAACTCATTGCCGACGGCAAGGCCTATGTCCAATTTCTAAAACCGGGACAGGCCCCTGAGGCCGTATTTAATGTCGTGGCCGATCAGATCACGACCAGGGCATATTGCAACCTCCACGGTCTTTGGAAGGCATAAGAACCATGCCTTTGATGGGGCTGGTCGCTACCAAAGGAGAAAGGAGATCGCATTTTGGCCTTTTGAAACCAGGGGAATGGGGATTTGGAACCCCCGTTCCCCTGCCCAATTGCCAACTCTAATACCAAAGGAGCAAGACGCCATGACCGATTGGAAATGCTCAAATTGCGGTTATTCTCTTCAGGATGAAAAACCCCCTGAAACGTGTCCTTCCTGCAAGGAGAAGTGCGAATTTGTAGATGTATCTTGCTACATACCCGATTGCGGGGAGACAGGGGCGGACAAACGGCTCTGATAGCCGGAAACCTCGAGACGATAGGAGGTCTGGCAGTGTCAAAGAGAAAGTATTCCGTCCGGGCGGAATGCCCGGCATGCGCCTGTGGGGATATCAGCTTCCTTGGCCCTGAAAAACTGCGTGAGAAGTTTATCGGAAACGAGGAAAAGGTCGATATCCTTTGTCCCCATTGTGGGACCAAATTGAAGGGGAAAGTGGAAATCGAAGACCCGTTGACAGAGGAAGACGGAGGCCGCTGATGGCAAAGACACTGGTGGTTTATGCCACAAGGACGGGTCAAACCCAGAATATTGGCGATCTGATTGCCGAGGGGGTCCGTTTTCAGGGTGTGGAGGCGTCAGTGGTGAATGTCACCCAGGTCAAAAAGGAAGAGGACTTGGCAGGCTTTGATGCCTATGTCTTTGGGTCTGCCACCTACCATGGTGAGATGATGCAGGGAATGAAGACCCTGCTCTTCCTGGCGGAAAGGGCCGGTCTCGAAGGAAAGGTGGGGGGATCGTTTGGGGCCTTTGGGTGGAGCGGCGAGGCCCCCGATCGTATCTATGACACCATGAAAAACATCTTTAAGATGGATATGGTAAGCGGGCCATTAAAACTAAAGTCTGCGTCATTGGGGGGAGGGACCCGGATGGCTCAGGATTATGGACGTGAAATCGGCAAAAAAATAAGCAATTCATGAACCTTATTATGATAATCTAAAGGAGTTTTTTATGACAACGCCGAGACACTGCCCTGGATTTCAAGATCTCAAACAGTTAAAGTCGTTTGTCTGCAATTGTCCCAACTGCGGAAAAGAAAAAGAGATCTTTTCTGATGAATTCGACCGTACCCACACCTGTTCCGGATGTGGTGAAGAGATCGACTTTACCAAATGTACATTAGAGGCAGGAACTTAGTACATGGTTTCATAAATACGGCATCTGAACACGCTTTGAGTGAGAAATATGTCACCGAATTTATGAGACGAAGCACTTAGGGTCTGAGGATGAAGCGTTTCGAGTATGATGTGACAAAACATCCGGCCGGGCAATTCACCCAAATGGTCTATTTCTGCACCGACCAGGGCGAATGCGACTATGATCAATTGCCCTTGGGCCAGATGGCTGCCCTCCGCAATATCCTTAATGAACGTGGATCTGGTGGGTGGGAGCTCGTCCAGCTCTTCTTTGGGAAGGACGGCGTAATTGGCATCTGGAGACGGGAGATCTAAAAATTTTTGACTCTAGTAGTAATAGTTACTATTTTATGGAATATGAGGCTTACTAACGTGGAGGGTAATTCGATATGGAAGAGGTTAAGGGTAAAAATTCACAGCCCAAGAAGCTAAACACAAAGGAAGTCACCATCTGCGATGCCACTGCGCAGATGCTGGAAAAGGCGGATAGAGACGGAGTGGAGACCGCTTTTCACCGGGCGGCATCCATGAAGCCCTGCCCCATAGGGGCGGACTCGGCGTGCTGCAAAAACTGCGCAATGGGACCATGCCGCTTGAGTTCGAAAGACCCCTATGGCAAAGTGGGGGTGTGTGGGGCTACTATAGACACGATCATGTCGAGGAACTTTGGCCGCATGGTTGCTTGCGGCGGTGCGGCGCACACCGACCATGGAATGAGCATGCTTGATCTTTTTAGGGAGGTCGTCAACGGAAACATTAAAGACTACGTCATCAAGGATCCGATAAAACTGGAGGAGGTGGCCCGGGAGATCGGCATAGAGGTGGAGGGACGGGGCACCAAAGAGATCGCCACCGACCTTTACAAAGAACTGGAACGGACCTACACCCAGGTGGAGGGAGAAATCCCTTTTGCGAAAAGGGTCCCTGAAAAGACGCTGGAGACCTGGCGAAAACATGGCGTCGTTCCACGCGGCGCCATGAGGGAAATTATGGAACTCTGTCACCGGACACACATGGGGGTGGACCAGGACTACGAGAACCTTGTCAAACAGTGTAGCCGTACGGCCCTGGCGGACGGCTGGGGAGGGTCAATGGTGGCCACCGAGATATCTGATATCCTTTTTGGCACCCCGACGCCCATCCGGGCAGACGTGAATATGGGCTGCCTGAAAGAAGCGGAGGTGAATATCATCATCCACGGCCACGAACCCAATCTGTTCGAGTCAATGCTGGATTCGGTCAACGATCCGACACTCATCCAGGCTGCCAAAGACGCAGGGGCCAAAGGGATCAATCTGGTGGGGATGTGCTGTTCAGGCGCAGAGATGTTGTCGCGACACGGTGTCCCTCATGCCGGTAATTTCATGTCAACCGAAGCGGTGCTCGTAACCGGTGCGGTAGACGCCATGGGCGTTGATGTCCAGTGCATCAAACAAGGACTGGCCAAGGTTTCTGAGTGCTATGGGACCAGGCTGTTCACGACCAACCCGCGATGTCGCATTGAAGGCGTTGAACACATCGAGTTTAACGAGCACAGGCCCCGGGAATGCACCGACACGATTGTTGAAAACGCGATCATTCGTTTCAAGAACCGCAAACTGCCTGTCGAGATCCCCAACATAAGAAACATGGGTATCCATGGGTTTTCACACGAGTACATTAACTATATGCTTGGAGGGACCTTCCGGGGGTCATACACCCCGCTGAACGACAACATCATTAACGGCAGGATACGGGGAGTTGCCGGTGTGGTTGGATGCACCAACCCGAGGGTCAAACAGGACTGGGCACATGTTGAACTGGTCAAGGAATTGATAAAAAACGATGTCTTGGTGGTCCAGACAGGGTGTTCCCAGATCGCCCTTGCAAAGGCCGGTCTCTATAGACCCGAGGCCGCCCACCTTGCAGGATCCGGGCTGCGTGAGGTCTGCGAGGCGGTCGGGATGCCGCCTGTCCTTGGCTGTGGCGCCTGTGTGGACAACAGCCGGATACTGATAGCCTGCTCAGAGATGGTCCGGATCGGTGGATTGGGCGACAGCATCGCCGACCTCCCGGTTGCAGGGGCAGCCCCCGAGTGGATGAGCGAAAAGGCCATCTGCATTGGTCAGTATTTTGTAGCATCCGGGGTATACACCGTTTTCGGGGTTACTTTCCCCATTGTCCAAGAAACCAAGTTCCACAAGCTCCTCTTCGAAGGCCTTGAAGAGATGGGATTCGGAAAGTGGGGGTTTGCCACTGATCCTCACGATATGGCCCAGATGATCATCAGACATATCGACAAGAAGAGAAAAGCGCTCGGAATTGACAAGGCCAGAGAACGGGTCCTTATGGATATGGCTGACAGACAAAGGCTTGAGGCTGCCTGACCCTTATTTGGGAAACCGGTAGGAGATACCCGCGGCCACGAACCAGTCATCGGCCGCATCAGAAAGGCCGGCCCCACCTGAGACGTCCAGCTGGAGGTTCTTGAGAACCAGATAGGTCAGGCCGGTATCAAATGCATAGGCCGGTGTCTTTGAGGCACTCAGGCCCGCATTACCATAAAACTCCACAAAACCGCCGAGGTTCTCGGTGATCCCTACCCCAAGGCTTGCGGTGTACTGAAACACCGACAGGGTATGCCGGTTGGAAAACTCATCCTCCTGGGTGTTCCAGGCCGCCCCCAGGTTGTAAGTAAAGGAAAGGAAATCGGTGAGGTTGTTGGTAAAGGCAAACAGAAAGGAGGGGTCGGCGCGACCGCTTGAAAACCCGTTCTTTCCCACGGGGACGCTCAAGGTTCCCACAAAGGCGCTTTCCGGCAGCCACCGGGTCCCTTCAAAGAACCTGAACTTAAAACCGACGTTTGGATCGGACCACCCGCTGGAATCTGACCCTGATCCGCTATTGCCGCCGACCCTCTGCCAGGTATATCCCCCATACCCCAGCCTCAATTCCAGGTCTGTGATGAGGCCGAGTCTTACCAGGGTATTGGGCGCCACATCGGTCTTTTCCTTTTCTCCGGTTCCCCCGCTCTCGGTGTGGGACCAACCCAGTTCAGCCTGCGGATAGCACGGAGGTACCACATAGGGAGCGGTCGATTGCCCCGGCCGATCCGTGCCCAGGGGTCCGGGCTTCTCCGGGCACACACACCCGGACAGTCCGATCCCTATCCCGCCTGTCAAAAGCAGCATGACAATAAGGCCCCATACAAATCTGTAAACCATGATATATCCCCTACCCCCCAACCTGTTCAACAACAAATGGGCGCAGCGAGTGACCCCCATAAACATATCATCTTGTTTTTCGGACATTTTTCAATGGACAATCGTAAATCGAAAATCACAAATCCTATAGCACA
Source organism: uncultured Desulfobacteraceae bacterium (assembly GCA_964639275.1). Lineage (GTDB taxonomy): Bacteria > Desulfobacterota > DSM-4660 > Desulfatiglandales > Desulfatiglandaceae > CAZXCQ01. Next base: position 22,373 of record CAZXCQ010000043.1, read on the forward strand.
GGGCGATTTTTGGTGTCAATCGGATCCCCGCATAACAAACGCGGCCATGACCGGCGCACTGCCGTTCATCTGGCGATGCCCGCAACCAAAGAACCGAATTAGTCTTGACCCGTCCGCAGGCTTGTAATATTTAGGGAGGGATACCAGAGCGGTGCCAAACACCCGCTCCTGATGACCACCCCTGCCTCAGTAACCCTTTAACACGGTCTTTTTTGACGGAAAGGAGACAAGGATGAAAAAGAGATGGTTTCAGGTCCTGTGGTTATCCGCCGTTATCTGCCTCGCAGCCACCAGTGCCTCGGCTCACTGCCAAATCCCCTGCGGGATCTATGACGACCCGATGAGAATCAAGATGATTGCCGAGCATATCACGACCATTGAAAAGTCCATAAGCCAGATCAAGGCATTGGAAGCGACCCAGCCGATCAACTACAATCAGCTTGTCAGGTGGGTCATGAACAAGGAGGACCATGCAGGCCAAATCCAGGAGATCGTGGCGCAGTATTTTATGACGCAGCGGATCAAACCTGACGACAAGGATTACCCCAAGAAATTGATACTTCTTGACAGGATGCTGATCCAGGCCATGAAGTGCAAGCAGACCACTGATCTCTCACACGTTACCACCCTGAGGAATCTACTCAAGGAATTCCAGGATCTCTATTTCGGGCACTCGCATAAGTAGACGTAAAGCCAGTATCAAACCCATCCGGATCTTGTGCCTGTGGAGGCGACAAACCACAGACCCCTGAAAATGCATGGGGCAATTGCACGCGGCGCTGCATTTCTTGTAGCATGCCTCTTGTGTGCCTTTCTCTGGGGCTGTGGCCCCGCCGCCCCGCCCAAGCAACTCGATAACCTATGCGAGATCTTTAGGGAAAACAGGGACTGGTATGACGATGCACAGGCGTCTTACAAGAAGTGGGGGGTCCCCATACCCGTCATGATGGCCATCCTCCACCACGAATCAAGGTATGTGGGTGATGCCAAGCCCCCCCGTACCACCTGTCTGTGGATATTCCCCGGCCCCCGCCCCTCCTCGGCGTATGGTTATGCCCAGGCAAAGGATGAGACGTGGGAGGAATACCAAGAGACCACAGGAAACACCTGGGCCGACAGGGATGATTTTGAGGATGCAATCGACTTTGTTGGATGGTATTGTTATCTCAGCCACCAGCAGTGCCATATCTCCAGGAACGATGCCTACAACCTCTATCTTGCCTATCATGAGGGCCGCGGTGGCTTTAACAGAAAGACTTACCAAAAAAAGGCATGGCTGCTGCAAGTGGCCAGGAGGGTCCAGGACACAGCCCGACGATACAAGAGCCAGCTGGCCGCCTGCGAAGGGGAATTCAAGAAAAAGGGGTGCTGTCTCTGGCCCTTTTGAGTAAAGGGGTTCGAGGCTCAGCCCCTCGATCTCCGCTGGAGATAACCCGATGAGACGGATTGACCTGTCAAGCATCCTTTTCAGAATCCAGGGCATCAGCCTCAAATGGAAGCTCCTGATCCCCTTTTTGACCCTTTCTTTTGTGGGGACCGTCATCCTGGTCTATATCGGTCTCAGCTCACAACAGGAACTGATCAAGAGGGAAGAAAGAAGAGAGTGCTTCTACCTTTACTGGCTGTTTCTGACGGAAATAGAAGACAAAAAGGTCACGGCGCTTTCTCTGGCCACCGTCATCGCGGGCAATCCGGAGGTCCAGAGACTGCTCGCCGAGCGGGATCGGAGCGGCCTCATCCAGCTCCTCTCACCCGTATTTGAGAAGCTCAAGACGAGATACGGTATCCTCCAGTTTCACTTCCATATCCCCCCTGGCAAGTCCTTTTTGAGGCTTCATCTTCCCGATCTCCCGGGCGAGATGATTGCATACAGGGCCACGGTTATGGAGGCCATGAAGACCGGGAAGAGCGTGGGTGGTCTTGAATGGGGAATGGGCGGTCTGGGCATTCGCGGGGTCGTCCCGATCTATTACAGGGGCGCCCTCGCGGGGAGCATTGAAATCGGATACCCCTTTGGGCTTCACTTCCTGGAAGACCTAAAGAAGGACTGGGGGGCCGATTTCACGGTCTTTGAAAAGATAACAGAGGATAACTACAAAAGACTCGCCACAACCCTGAAGGAGAACGCACAGTTTCCCCTCACCAAATACTTGAATCAGAGCCGAAGGGAAAATCCGTTGATCCTGACTTCTCCCTCCGGTTACCGCGACAGGTCGGTCGTATTGGGAGACGTGAGAGATTACACCGGCCGGGTGGTGGCCAAGGTCGAAATCGAGGTCGACCGTTCGGCCATCGTGGCGCGTCTCAAGAAGACCGAGGTGCTGATGTTTGCCGTGGGGGCCGGGGGCATACTGGTTTCCTTCGCAGTGGTCTGGCTGGTTGCCATAGCCTTTCTCCGGCCCATAAAGGAGATCGTAAGGGAGGCCCATGAGATAGCCGATGGAAAGACCGGAATCACCCTGGCGCGAAGACCCGCAGACGAGATCGGTGAACTGACCCAGTCGCTCACCAAAATGATGGATGCCCTGAACCAGCGACAGGCCCAGATAGAGAACTACGCCAGGACCCTGGAGGTGAGGGTGAAGGAAAGGACCGCCGATCTGATCGCCTCGCAGGAGAAGTACCGCACCCTCGTAGAGCATGCCCCCCTGATCGTCTACCGGGTCTTGAATGACGGGACCACCGAGTTCATAAGCCCTTATTTTACTGAAAAACTGGGGTATTCTACCGAAGAGGTGGTTGGCAATAAACAGTTCTGGCGTCAAAAGATATGCGGCCAGGAGGCATGCCTGGATGCGGAGGTCTCCATCACCGCCTGGGACCCGGCAGCAGACTCCCGGGTGGAGAGGACTGTCAAAGATCGCCAGGGCAATACCCTTACCTTTATTGATCACGCCATACCCCAGTTGGACGACAAGGGACGTATCCAATGGATCGATGGCATCATGGTGGACATCACCCCGTTAAAGGAACTCCAGGAGAGGGCGCTTCAGACGGAGGAGGTTCGGATCCTGGGCGAGATTTCGGCGCGGTTTGCCCACGAGATGAGAAACCCCCTGGCAAGCGCCGGGGGCTTTGCCCGTCGCCTTCGTGATTCCTTTCCTAGCGCGGATCCCCATCGGAAGCTCGCCAATATCATCGTCGAGGAGGTCTCCAGGCTCGAGAGAATTCTCACGATCATCTTTTCGATGATCGAACCGATTATCCTCTATATCTCTGAGGTGGATTTGAATAAACTCCTCAGGGCCAGAGTGGAAGAACTGCAAGACACAATAAGGCGACGACGTGTGGAGATGGTGGAATCACTTGCCTCAGCCCTGCCTACAATCCGAGGGGATGAGGAGTTGTTGAATCGGGCCTTTGAAAACTTCCTGAAGGAGGCTATCCTGTCGGTGACAGAAGGGGAGCGGGTCTCACTTTCTACCTCACAAGAGGCCGATCTGGTAGTCGTCGTTATCAGTTATCGGGCCGAAGGGATCGCGGATGAAGATCTCATACAGTTCTTTTTCCCCCGTCTCACCGCCGAGTCTGACTCCGCAATACTGGAGCTTCCCCGTTCCAAAATTATCATTCACCGGCACGGTGGTAAGATCGAACTCCACCGCGAGGCCGACAATGTCCTTGTCATGAGGATCGAGCTGCCCCTTGAACCCCCTTACCAACCCGGGGATAGCATGCTCTGACGCCCGCCCCAAGCTCCCCTGGCCCCCCTTTACCGGATTGCGTCCGGCACAAGCTTCAACGGGGTGACACCCTAAGGTGATCGGCGACCCGGTCATGGAAACGGATCTTCTGTAATTCGTAACCGTTCACGGGTTCAAAGGTTCAGGGGTTCAAGGTTGCATTTTTGTCCCCGCATCCATTTTTGAGACGTATTCACATGAGAGGCGCCCGCGTTCGCGACTTCAGACCTGGAAATTGAAGGGCCATACGACGTTATTTAACAAAGCCAGCATGGTTTAAAAAGGGTTTGGGGCTTCAATTCTGTCCGTGACCCTAACTTTGAACGTTGAACCCAGAACCTTTGAACCCTTACTGTAATTCCTCTTGCGGGACTTGGCTTTCTCCGCTAAAAAGACCGGAAACATATCTTTGCGTTCTCGACAGGTTTGCGGTGAATCAAGGGATCACACCATAAAGGGGGGAAACCATGAGCGATTCTACCAGGCAGAAGACAGAGGTCCAAATGGAAGGGACATGGGATGACTATATCAAGGCCTATTATGAAAAGCCGTCGAGCCTCAAGAGCTGGTCCGGCTTTGACCTAAAGGAGATCTACACCCCGGACGACAGACCCCGTGAAAACTATAAGAAGGAGGTGGCTGATGCCGGGGCCTATCCATTCACCAGGGGCATTCATTCAAACATGTTCAGGGGACGTCTGTGGACCCGGAGAGAAGTCGTCGGGATCGGCTCGCCCGCAGACACCCATGCGCGACTGAAATACCTCTCCGAACATGGCGGTTCGGGACTCAACACCATCGCAGATGTGACTTACGAGATGGGGCTTGATGCGGATCACCCCTGGTCCGTCGATGAAGTTGGCCTGACGGGCGTCAACATCACCTCTATCAAGGACATGGAAACACTGACAAAGGATATCCCCCTGGACAGGGTCAGCTGGTCCCTTATCACCGCCTCTACCGCGGCCTCTGTAACCATGGCCCAGTATGTGGCGGTGGCGGAGAACGCCGGATATGATCTTGCGGTCTTGAGGGGCTCTATCCAGAACGATCCGATCCATTTCCGTTACTGCGGGTTTCGGCCGGCCTGTCCCCTGGATCTATCGATCAAGCTGGGGGCCGATGTCATGGAGTTCTGCACCCGGGAACTCCCCAAATGGTATTACACGACCGTCAATATGTATGATCTGAGAGAACAGGGTATTACGGCGCCCCAGGAGGTGGCCTTTGGCTTTGGTATCGCCATGTGCTACATCGATGAGCTGATTCGGCGGGGTCTGGGTATCGATGAGTTTGCCCCCAGGTTTACCTTTTATGTATCCTGTCACATCGATCTCTTTGAGGAGGTAGCCAAGATCCGTGCCGCCCGGAGGATGTGGGCAAGGTTGATCAAAGAAAAATACGGGGCAAAGAATCCCAGGTCGATGCAGTTCCGATTTGCCGTCCATACGGCCGGGTGCTCGCTGGTTCCCCAGCAACCGCTCAACAATATCGTGCGCACATCCTATGAGGCCTTGGCCGCTGTGCTGGCCGGGGTCCAATCCTTGCACTGCTGCTCATATGACGAACCCATGTGTCTGCCCACAGAAAAGGCCCATCTCCAGGCCCTCAGGACACAACAGATCCTTGCATACGAGACCGGTGTCACCAATGTGGTTGACCCATTGGGCGGTTCATATTATGTGGAGACCCTCACCGATCGGATTGAGGAGGAGAGCCTCACGATTATGAAACAGGTGAATGAACTCGGCGGGATGGAAGAGGCGATCCGTACGGAATGGCTGGATCGGAAGTTTGAATCCGAGGCCCTCAAACGGCAGAAGGAACTGGATAGCGGCGAAAAACTGGTGGTCGGTGTAAACGCATTTACCACAGAGCAGGAAAAGAGCACGCCCCTGGGGGTCCAGCGGGTCTCCGAGCATTCGGCCAGGCAGCAGATCGAGGAGACAAGGGCACTCAAACAGACCCGCCACATGGATAGGCTCAAAGACGCCATCGGCCGTCTCCGCGACGTGGCGGGAGAGGGAAAAAATGTCATCCCGGCCATGGTGGAGGCAACAAAGGCACTGGGTACGACCGGCGAACTCCTGGGCACGGTCCGTGAGGTCTTTGGTTACCCCTATGACCCGATGGAGACCATAGAATCTCCTTTCCACTAAAGTAGCCGTTCAAAGCTTCAGGGGTCCGGGATTCACCGAAAATCCGAATTCCCGGTTTTGACCCGATTGCCATATTTTCATAGGAGCAGATGGTATGGCTAAGATGAAAAAGAAGAAGATCAAGGTCCTGGTATCCAAGGTGGGGCTCGACGGTCATGATAGGGGGGTCAAGGTCGTGGCATCCTTGCTAAAGGAGGCCGGGATGGAGGTCATCTATCTGGGGATGTATCAGACCCCGGCGGGTATCGTAAGGGCCGCAATTGATGAGGACGTGGATGTGATCGGGGTCAGTTATCTCTCAGGGGAACACCTCGTCTTTACCCCAAAGATCGTCGCGGAGATGAAAAAGAAACACCTGGATGATGTCCTCCTGGTCGCCGGGGGAACATTCCCGGTGGAAGACATCCCCACCCTTGAAGGGATGGGAATCGCCAAGGTATTCAGGGCAGGCTCCCTTACCGATACCATCGTCCAGTATATCCAGCAAAACATCAAAAGGTGAGGAATGAGCAACAGCCCTGAAACAGACAGAATGGTCCAGAGGCTCCTTTCCGGAGACCGTCGCGCGGCTGCCCGTCTGATTACCTGGGTTGAAGACGGGATGGAAGAGGCCCACGAGGTCATGCGACAGGTCTATCCCCGCACCGGAAGGGCAATCATCCTGGGGATCACCGGCTCCGGTGGCGCAGGAAAGAGTACCCTTGCAGACCACCTGATACGAAAATTCCGTGAGCAGGACAAGTTCGTTGGGGTTGTGCTGGTTGACCCGAGCAGTCCGTTCTCCGGCGGGGCCTTTCTGGGGGACAGAATCCGGTTGCAGAGCCACTCCCAGGACCCCGGTGTCTATATTCGGAGCCTGGCCTCAAGGGGCTATCTCGGTGGACTTTCGAGGGCCACCTATGATGTCATCCGCATCATCGAGGCAATGGGGGCCGAGGTCGTCATTGTCGAGACCCTGGGCGCCGGGCAGGATGAAATCGATGTGATCCATATTGCCCATACCTGCCTCCTCGTGGTCACCCCCGGCATGGGGGACGATATACAGGCCATGAAGGCGGGGATCATGGAGATCGCGGATATCATCGTGCTCAACAAGGCGGATCTCGAAGGCGCCAACGCCTGCCTCCGTCACCTCAACGCCACCCTTTCGGCGGCCTCGTTTGAGAAGGGGGAATGGGTCCCCCGGGTCATCCCGACGGTCTGCGTGGGGGGAAAACCCCAGGACATCCAGGGCATAGACGAGCTGAGCGCGACCATAGAAGAACACCAGGATCACCTTCAAAAAACCGATCGTGTGGATCAGGTCAAATTTGAGAGGGTGGAGCACGAACTGGGGCTTATCTTTAAGGACGAATTACAAAAACTGATCTTTAAAGGGCTCAAGGGCACAGGAAAAAAGAAGAAATATATCAACACTATCATTCAGGGCAAAAATGATCCCTATTCGGTGGTGGAGGAGGTCCTGAGGACCTACATCGGACCAACCACAGAAAAAACGTAACATCTCAAAGAACAGGGGGAAAGGTGTGGCATGGGGGTCTTTTTTTCTTCC
>CAZXCQ010000044.1:0-29211 GCA_964639275.1 uncultured Desulfobacteraceae bacterium
AGAAGAAGTCAAAGGCCCCCTCCAGGTCGAAGAACTTCGGAGGGTCGCCGGTCATATAATAGAGCCTGCTGTCGCTGGCCATGGAGTCGTGGATCTCGACCCTTTCCAGCCTGATGTCGAAAAGCTTAGTTGATGTCCTGACAATGGCGTCGATGATCTCGTTGGTCCTCTCTGAATAACGCCTTGACACCCTGGCGTATTCCCTATTCAACCGCTCCTCCTCCCGGCTCACCCAGTCATCAAAGGTACGAACGATACCGTCATGGAGCGCCGACTCCATGAGGCGAAAATAATCCGAGACCGGTCGACCTTCATGGCTTTTCCCGGTTGCCTCCAGTTCGCTCAACAGCCTTGGGATCTCCCTTTCCTTCAGCCTATCAAGATCCCGATCCAGGAGGTCGATGAGGCGATTGATTTCCCCCTCGAAATAGTAGCGGGTGTCCTCCCGGTCCTGTTTTACGGCCTCCATCTTTGCCTGGAACACCTTGATCTTTTCCTCCAGTTCATCCAGGGGAGTGGCTATGGCGCGGCTTTCCAGCTCAATGGCCATCTCTTCGTCCACAAGGAGCTTCCTTGCGCTGTTCAGTGCGTTGCGAAGAATGGTCTTTCCCTTGGCTTTCAGAAGAAAGTCCCCCAGCACCTTATCGAAGAGGGGGAGGCCGCTCCTATCAACGAGATCCGTATCTCCCGCCTGCTTCCCTTCCAGGGCCATGCGAGCAGAGAGGGGGTAGATGCGGATGCTATCCATCCCCAGAGCCTTTTCGATGGCTTCTCGGGAAAAGCTCAGGGACTCTTCCAGCTCCTCTTTGCCCAGGTAATCGATCTTGTTTTGAATAAAGAAGATCTTTTCCACATACTCACGGACATCCTTGAGAAAAGTGAGCTCTGACTGGCTGATGGGCGGGTCCACCGCCAGGAGAAACAAAGCTGCATCCACATTGGGGAGGTAGTTGTAGGTCATTTCGGTGTTGTTCTCAAAGGTTGATCCTACCCCCGGCGTATCAATGATGGAGACGCCGTCTTTCAGGTATTCGGATGGAAAAGATATCTCCACCTGTTTGACCCCTTTGCCGTTACCGGGATTGCCGCGCTCGGTGACATAACTGACCAGATCTCCCCTCGGGATCACGCGGCGGGACCCATTCTCGAACAGGACCTCAATCGCCTCCTTCTCTCCGTACCTGAGAATGGTCACAATAGAGGTCAGGGGTATCACGGATGTGGGCAGGAGAGAATCCCCGAGGATGCTGTTGATAAAGGTCGATTTCCCCCTTTTGAACTGCCCGAGCACGACCAGGTGAAAACGGTTCTCAAGGACCTTCGTCTGAAGCGCACTGAGGCTTTCCTCCACCCTCCCGTTGCCCCTTTGGGAACAAAAGGCCTGCAAGTCCGCAATCTTCTCCAGAAGGATCTCCCGCAGTTCCTTGTATTGATCAAGCATATATCCCCCTAAAAAAGCAATGCCCCGCCAGGTGGTGACCTTGCAGGGCATCTAAATAAAAAACCCACCTGGGATTTCAGGTGGGGTAGGTATTATCGCTCCTACCCCAAAGCGTTTTTGAGGTAGAAGTCATCATCCCCTAAAAAGGGCGGTTCATGGCAGACCTCATTGCCAATATCCGCAATTTAAGCAGACAAGACCGCTTATGTCAACCAGAAATTACTTCTCCGCGTCAAATAGCTCTTAAGCCCTTTTTGGTCAACGTGTTGGGCCTTTTCGAGGCTATGGACCACCTTAAAGTGTTTACGGAAAACCGTTGTGCTAAGATGGGCCTTTGATGTGAGGCGGCGGGGTGCATGATCGCAGGTTGGCAGCCCCTTTTTCCTGTGAGTTTTTACCGACAGGGGTTTTTCCAGGTTGACTATTAAAGCGGAATGGCTTAGGAAGGTCGGTAATCAAAAACGGAAGCGGAGGATTATGGGATCTTTTGCATAAGCAGACCCGCTTGCAGGAATGCCACAATGTGTCACAGCAGGATTTCAAAGGAAAAATCAAATGTCAGATGATGATGGGCCCTGTGCCCGGCAATTGAGTCGCACACATAGCCCAATAAAGGACAGTTCGATTCAGCCGCAGCCTCTTTTGCGGCCCCTGTCCCGGTGAACGTCTCCATCTTTTTGCCTGTTTAGGACTGTCATGTTCACCCCAGGGCCGCATGGCGGATGCGGCTCCTGGAGGTGAACCGTGAAAAATCCTCTTCTCGTTCCCGAACTGCGGGACCTTCTTTCAAAGAAAGACATAAAGGGACTCCGGGAGTTTTGTGCCTCATCGCACCCAGCGACAGTGGCCGAATTCCTCGGTGGACTCACCCCTGAGGAAGTCTGGCATGTCCTGACCGCTCTCGAACCGCGGCTGCAGGCAGAGATCTTCGGGCATCTCGATGAGGATCTCCAGGTTAGTCTCGCCGAGGCCCTGAAGCGCCAGGACCTGGCCGGAATTGTGACCCACATGTCATCCGATGAGCGGGTGGATCTCCTCAAGCGATTACCCGAAGACAAGCAGGAGAGGCTCCTGCCTGTCCTTGCCCAGGCGGAGCGCGAGGATATCCGGCGACTCTCTTCTTACGCCGAGGGGACGGCCGGCGCTGTTATGACCTCAGACTATGCCACCCTTTCCCCTGAGCAAACCGCCTTTGAAGCCATCGCAAAACTGAGACGGGAGGCCCCGGACAAGGAGACCATCTATTATTCTTATGTACTGGATTTTAGCAGGAGGCTCATCGGACACGTTTCTCTGAAAGATCTCATCCTGGCGCGTCCTGAAAAACGGGTTGAGGAGATCATGCACCGGGATATCATCTTTGCCCATGTCACGGATGATCAGGAGGATGCCGCCCAGAAGATCGCAAAGTATGACCTGATCGCACTGCCGGTGGTCAACGGCAACAACGTGCTTGTTGGGATCATCACCCACGACGACGCCATTGACATCATCCACCAGGAGCATACCGAGGACATGGAAAAATTCATGGCCATCACCGGAAGCCATGAGACAGGCACCTACTTGAGGACCTCTTCCTGGGGACATTTCAAGAACCGATGCGTCTGGCTCGTGGCCCTAGCCGCCTTGGGTCTGGTATCCGGGTATATCGTAGAGAGCTTTGAGGGCCTATTGCTCCAATTCGCCATTCTCGCCACCTTCATGCCGATGCTCGCGGACACAGGTGGGAACACCGGGAGCCAGTCCGCGACGTTGGTGGTGCGCGCACTCGCGTTGATGGAGATCTCTACCCGGGACATCCTTCGGGTGCTCTGGAAGGAATTCAAGGTAGGTCTACCGCTGGCCCTTTTGCTGGCCGGCCTTGCATTCGGGCGGGTGGTCCTCTTCGCTGAAGGTTCCGGCAGACCTGCGGGGCATTCTCTCTCATCCATTGGCGCTGCGATAGGGGCGGCCCTGGGCCTTCAGGTGGTGACAGCGACTCTCATCGGCGCCCTGCTTCCCCTTGCAGCGGCCAAGTTGAAGTTTGACCCCGCGGTGGTGGCAAGCCCCGCCCTCACCACTATCGTGGATATCACGGGGCTTTTCATCTATTTCACGACTGCCAGGCTCTTGCTCGGTATTTGACCGATGTAGAGATATTAACTTCCAAAATGTGTGGGCCAAAAGGTACAGGTAACGCGGAAAAGAAAAGGGAATGCCGGCTGGCACTCACAATCATTGACATAAAGGAACGGAAAGAGCTATTTGTGGTCTTGTTGATGGTGGGGATTACCCTGGCGTCAAACCCTGCGGTGGGATTTATTATAGGAATCGCCCTTGCCTATGCCTTGAAATCGAATAGGCTGAAAATCTAGTGGCTGAGAAAGAGAAACACAAAGGTGTCTGGGTGCGGGGGGCCTGGCAGGCCACCGGCATCATGCTGGTCGCCGTGGTCGCGGGGCTCTTGCTCAATCAGATACGGTCCCAAGGTATCCCAATGGTGGCCGATTGGTCGCCGGAGGCCCGGTTGACCCTTGAGCCGGGGGAAAATATCGCCATCTCCCTGAAGGATGCCAGGGAGGCCTTTTACTCCAACAAAGGGGTGTTCCTGGATGCACGTTCTCCCGAGGACTACAAGAGAGGGCATATCAGGGGGGCCCGCAGTCTCCCCTGGGAGGCAATTGATGAATACTATGATTCTGTGATGGCGGATATCCCCAAAGAAACACTGATCATCGCCTATTGCGACGGAGAGACCTGCGCCCTGAGCAAGGACCTGGCCGTTGACTTACTCTTCAGGGGATATGAAAATGTCCGCGTCCTGATAAACGGCTGGAGCGTGTGGGTGAAAAACGGGTTGCCGGTTGGCAGCGATTCAGAAAGGGCCTTTCGCCAGGACTAGCCACGGGGGCAAAAGGGGATGAGGACCCATCATACCGGCAAAATAGCCCAAAAGCAAGGGCGGTGGAATTTTGCAAATCTTCTCTTTATTGCCGTCCGGATTGTCCTCGGGGGGGCGTTTGTCCTTGCCAGCGCGCATAAAATCCTCCATCCCGGCGCCTTTGCGGAAATCATCTATAATTACCAGATCCTTCCCGATCCACTCATCAACCTGACCGCGATCATCCTTCCTTGGCTCGAGTTGCTGCTGGGCCTGTGTCTGCTCGTGGGTATCTGGCTCCCGGGAGCCACGCTCCTGGGTGCCTTTCTCCTGATTGTCTTTGAAGGATCGCTTGTCTTTAATCTGGCTCGAGGTCTGAATGTCTACTGCGGGTGTTTTAGTACGACGAGTGCGGTCTCACCGGATGTCTCAATGGGTTGGTATATCTTGAGGGATGGAATATTTCTGGTGCTGGCACTTGTTGTCGGTTTCTTTGTTTTTTTCAAAAAACAACACCGGGCCGAGAGACTTTATCCGCAATAAATCACAAAATCTCAGGCGCAAAACCCCCTGGGGTCAGTCAGAAACTCCCCGGGGGGGTTCGCCAGTTTGTCTGCTTCTTATTTAAAGGAATTCCAGAATCTTATTTTGTAGGATTCTTCGGCCTTGGACGGTTTCTGTCTGTACTCTGTGATCTTGAAATTGCCTGTGCAGGCATTGACAAATGGATACCCCGCCTTGGCCCAGCCAACGACCCCGCCATCATACAGCCAGACATTCTTGTACCCGATCTTACACAAGAAACCCGCCACGTATCTTGCCCTGTGATGGGTGCGGCACCAGATGTAGATCTCAGCGTTTGGGTCCTTGATCTTCTTTGGGATCACATACCAATGGCCCGCCTGGATGTGGCTCGTTCCCTCAATGTGAAAGGCCGTAAACTCGGTGTCTGTTCTGACATCAATCAGATACGCGTTCCTTTTTCCTGCCAGGACTTCCTCCCAGACCTTATGGAACTGCTGGGCATTGATGATGCGATCTTTGGGAATCAGGCTGGCCATCTCCTTATTGAATTTCTTTTCATTTGCCCTTAAGGGATTGTCCCCGGCCAGTACAGCTCCAGTCGTACTCAAGGCGAACAAAAACACTAACGACAAAACCAATAACCTTTTCATATTTGGCACCTCCTGATCTAAAAGTAACTGTTGATTTCTTGGGCCCCCCAACGGCCTTTCACCTCCTTTCAGGGTCCAAAAGAACCATTTATATTTGAACTGCACTATATTCAATATCGCTGACCGCGTCAAGCCGCTTTCTTCCTCCCCAGGCGCGGGGCCGGGCGAAAGGCCGTGATATCCCTTACAGAAACGCTTTCATGGCAAGGGCCTTTTGGTATAATGTCTCCGCGTTGTAGGAACTTCGGACAAAAGGAGCGGATGCCACCCCTCTAAAGCCCATATTCAGGGCCATGTCCCGGTATTGCTCAAAAACACCGGGGGTGACATATTCTTTGACAGGATGATGGAGCGACGATGGACACAGATACTGGCCGATGGTCAGGAGATCGCATCTGGATGTCCGCAGATCCAGCATCACCTCTTTGACCTCCTCCTGTGTCTCCCCCAATCCGACCATCAGCCCGGACTTGGTAATCAATCGGCTCTCCATTTCTTTCATCTTTCTGATCAATTCCAGGGATCGCTGGTAGTCAGCCTGGGGACGAACATGGGGGTACAGACGCGGCACGGTTTCAACGTTATGGTTCATGACTTCGGGTGAGGCATGAACCAGGTCGTTGAGAGCGATCATAGAGCCCTGAAAATCCGGAATCAAGACCTCAATCCCAATCCCCTGGCATTTTTCTCTGATCGCCCTGATCACCCTGCCAAAGTGGTTGGCCCCGCCATCCGGCAGATCATCTCGGGTAACGGATGTGATCACCACAAAGCGAATACCCAAGGTCCTGACTTCGCGCGCGATCCTTTCGGGTTCATCGGGATCCAGGGGTTGCGGGCTTCCAGGGGTCACAGCACAAAAGGTACAATTCCGGGTACACACGTTACCCATGATGAGAAAGGTCGCCACACCCCTTGAAAAGCACTCCCCCTGGTTGGGGCAGCACGCCTCCTGGCAGATGGTATGGAGGCGGTTTATCCTCAACTCTTGCGCGATCTGGCTGGCGCGACTATCCGTGGGAAGCCTTTTTCTCAGCCAAGGTGGTTTTGGGGAGCCCATCAATCAAATTCCGGTTTTTTAAATCCCAGACGCTCAAAGTATTCACCGGGTATGAGCCCTGGCTCTTTATAAAAGTGCCAGTAGCACGGCTCTGAGGCCTCGTCAGAGTAACCGGTTACCCACAGGGGATATCCGCCCCACTCAATGGGAAGGATCTCGTTTATGGCACAGTGAATGCAGTAGTAAGGGACACCTTTTCGTCCCCAGCTCCAGGGATAGGCCTTCCGGGTGACCCCAAAATTATAGGGCGGACCGAGCCGCGAGGGGGTCCCGTCGACAGGGTCTCCTCTGCGCATTCTTCCCCCGCTCCCGCAGGGGTCCATTTTGATGCTGATGCGATCTCCTTCCTCGATGATCTGGATCTCTCCGTCCTGTCTTGGGCCACACCGATGAGACCGCATGATTTCCGCATTAATTTGCACCCTCTCCTCAACCGACATCTTTGAAAGGCCCTTCCAGGTCCGTCTCATCATCCAGGTCTCCTGGGTGGCCCGGCACATCGCGTAAGCGGCTTCTTCACCGTCCCTTTCGGCGGTCTTCGTCAGCATGTCCCATATCCAGTCGCAGAAGAGATCATGCAGGGCCTTGGCCTCTGGAATTGAATAGCGGGCCAGGGCCTTGGCCTCCTCATAACGACCTTCATCGATGGCCTTTACGATCATCTCCTGGGTCGGCCGACCGAGATCTGCCCAGTCATCTATACGGATCGGCCGCCGCAACTTCTCTGATTCAACCAGTCTTAGCATCGCACCTCCTCACCACCCCTACTTTTTGGATGCCGGGTGGACCCAATCCTTCAGTATGTCCGCTCTGATGATGTTTTTGCGGATCTTGCCTATAGATGTCTTGGGGAAGTCCTTCTCCTGAAAGATCCAGAACTCCGGGACCTTGAACCTGGCCATCCTTTCCCTGCAAAAGACCGTAAGTTCCTCTTCCGTGGCACTCGCCCCCGCCTTAAATCTGATGATGGCCATCACCGCCTCATCCCTTATTGGATCGGGCACCGCGATTACGACGTTTTCCTCGACGGCGGGGTGTTCGCTGAGGACACGCTCCACCTCGGCGGCCGATATGTTTTCGGCGGCCCGTTGAATCACATCCTTTTTCCGGTCGATAAAATAGACATAACCCTCTTTATCCACCTTGCCATAGTCTCCGGAGTAGAACCAACCCGCCACCAGGTCTTTTGCGGTCGCCTCCAGATTTTTGTAATACTCCTTGAATAGGGATATCCCCGGTTCGCCCTTTATGACAATTTCTCCCACTTCCCCTATGGGGACCTCTTTACGATCATCGTCTACAATTTTTACCTCCATACCAAAATTGGGCCAGCCTACCGATCCCCTTCGGTGTTCCCCCCATATGGGCATGATCGTACAGGGGGCCAATGTCTCGGTCAAACCGTATAGATCGACAAGCATGGTGCCAAACCGGCGTTCAAAGGTGTCCCATTCTTCGTCTGTAATCGCAATGGCATAAGGGCATCGCCACATCCGGTTTTCGCGATCCAGGGGATGCTCGGGCTGTGCCAGTAACATCCTGACTGTGGCAGAGACAAGCGAGCAGATAGAACAGTCGTAGCTCCGGACCAGAGACATAAAGTGGCTCGCGCTGAATACCTCACAAACCACCATGCTCGCCCCCGCAGTCAGGCAGGGGAAATAGGAGATGCACTGGGCATTGACATGGAACAAGGGTAGGACGAGCATGTAGCGATCGTCAGGTGCCACGGCGAAGCTTTTAGCGCAGACTTCACCGATATACAGGAAGTTGGCGTGGGTCAGTATGACCCCCTTTGGCCGTGCCGTGGTTCCGGATGTAAAGAGCATTTGGGCCGGATCCAGGGGGTCGATCTCTATGGGTTCCAGTTCTGGCGAAGATCCGGTCAGGATGTCTTCCCATACATGGGTCCCGGGGATCTTTTCTTCCGAGCGATAGATGACGATATCTTTTACAGAAGGGCATTTGGAGCGAATCCTATCAAACATGGGATAGTAGTTGCCATCGGTAATGACCATCTTGGCCCCTGAAAAATTGAGCTTATATTCCAGGTCCTCCGCCACATCAAAGATGATCGAAGGGATCATGATCGCGCCGATCTTGGTACAGGCATGGAGAGAAACCGCGAATCCGGTGGAGTTGGGCAGATGCGTCAGCACAAAATCCCCTTTTTTGATCCCTTTACCCATCAGCCAATTTGCCATACGGTTGACCGTTTGGTCGAACTGGTTGTAGGTGACGATCTCTTCATTGTGGTCCTTGTCAATAAAGATCATATACGGTTTATCCCCGTGCTGACGGACCTTGCGCTCCAGGAGTTTCCTCACGTTCATGTTCCGTCCAATTATAGTTGCGTTTTTTGTGTTCAAGACATCCATAACCACCCTCCTTAGAAATTGATGCCTTCGTATCAATTTAGCTTTCTTCAAAATTGGAACTTCGACGGGAAAATGGGGGTTCGGAATCCCCATTTCCCGGGTTTCAGACGGTTAAAGTGTTACATGCCTTCCAAAATGGGCAGGGGTTAACCCCCTAAAGCCCCAGTTCCTGGGCCACTATCTCGCGCTGAAAATTGGCATCACCAAAGGCGATCTCTCCCAGTTTTGCCCTTCTGGAGTAAAGCGGCATATCATGTTCAATCATATACCCGGTCGCCCCCAAGACCTGATGGCCCAATCCGGCGACCCGCTTATAGGCCTCTGAGACCCAGGCCTTTGCCGCGGCAACCTGTTTGGTACATGGGATATTCTCGCTCAGCATCCAGGCCGCCTTGTATGTAATAAATCTACTCCCCTCGATGTCCATAAGCATGTCTGAGCAATGATGTTGAACGGCCTGGAAACTCCCTATGGGTCTCCCAAATTGTTCCCTTTCTTTTGCATAATCGGTGGCCATGTCGAGGACCTTCTGCGCACCACCCAACATCTCGGCACACTTGCAAATGGCCGCCTTTTGTAAAATGCGCTCCAGATACCCCCCCCCTTGGTTGACCTGGCCAAGAATATTTTCCTCAGGGACCTTTACCGCGTCAACGGTCAGCCCAAATTGCTTGTCCCCGGCAAATGTCTTCATGGGGGTGAGATGGATTCCGGGGCTTTTTGAATCCACAAGGAAAAGGGTTATCCCCTCCTTTGATCCCGGTTTGCCGGATATCCTGGCGACACATATAAAGTAGTCGGCCACATGGGCATCGGGCACAAAGAGCTTTGTGCCGTCGATTACATAGTTTCCTTCTCCGGCCTTGGCCTTGGTTGCGATCAGAAAAGGATCATATCGCGTATTCCCCGGTTCGGTAAGGGCCAGTGTCAAAACAAGATCCCCCACCGCTATCCTGGGCAGAAACTCCTTCATCTGTCTTTCATTTCCCGCCTCCATGATACCCAGACAACCCACGACCGTGGGGAAAAAAGGGCCCGGTAGACACGCCCGGCCCATCTCTTCCAGCATGATCATTAGATCCAGCAGGCTGCCGCCCACGCCCTCATATTCCTCCGGGACGATCAGGGCCATCCACCCCAGTTCCGCCATTTTTCCCCACAGCTCTGATGTGTAGCCCTTATCGTCCGTCTCCATCTCCCGGACAAAAGAGCTCGGGCATTCAGACTCGAGAAAATCACGAGCGGTCTTTTGCAGGATCTTTTGTTCCTCGGTAAGATTAAAATCCATCGCATCGTCCTCCCATATACCAGTATAATACCAGATTCAGATCTAATACGCCCTCGGCAGGCCGAGACCCCGTTGGGCGATGACGCTCCTGCCCACCTCGCTAGTGCCTGCGCCGATAGTTGTCATAAAAGAATGGAGAAAGTACCACGAAATCCGCCCTCTCAGGGGCGCCCACTTGGACTCCTCGGTCAATGGTCCGTATAATCCGAGGATCTGCATCCCTGTATCAACCAGTCGCTGTTCCAGTTCAGAGGTAAATACCTTTGTGACTTCAGGCTCGTATGTCATGGGGAGGTGATTACTCTCAAGCCACCGCGAGTGATCCGCCAGGACCGCTGCCACCTCGAGTTCGATGGCCGCCTGGGCCAGCCTGTGACGGATCAGCGGGTCCTCAGCCAACGGCCTCCCTTCGTATTGGTTCTCTTTGACGTATTGGATGAGATCGTCGAGGATGGGGACCAATCTGCCCGGTACAAAGACCTGATTCCTCTCCGAGCCCAGGGCTTCCATCATATAGTAGAACCCCTTATTCTTTTCCCCGATCATTCTGTCCTTTGGGACCTTGACATCGTCATAATAGACCTCATTGGTCCTCTCACCGGACATGGTCCACAAGGGCCTGACGGTGATGCCGGGGCTCTCCATATCCACGATAAAAAGGCTGATTCCCTTGTATTTTGGAATATCAGGGCTGGGATCCGTCCTGGCGGCCAACCAGTGGTATTCGGAATAATGGCATTCCGTATTAAAGGTCTTTTGGCCGTTTATGATAAAGTAGTCGCCTTCCTCAACGGCCCGCATCTGCATCGAGGCCAGGTCAGATCCGGCGTTGGGTTCGGTATAGCCAAGACAGAACTCTATCTCCCCGTTGAGGATCTTGGGGATGAATTCCCTCTTGATTTCCTCGCTTCCCCGCCGCAATATGGTTGGTCCAACCATGGTATACCCGATATCAAGGGGGACATGGGCCCCCCACCGCTTTCCCAGCTCGTCCAAGAGGATAAAGTCGTATGTCGGTGAAAGGCCCTGACCACCATATTCCTTTGGCCAGCTCAACCCCAAAAAGCCGTTGGCAGCAAGCTTGAGACTGAACTCCCTCGCCTCGGGTCCAACGCCCAGGTCTTCCCAGTTCTGACGGGCAATCTCCTCGGTCAGCTCCTTGTCCAAAAACCTGGCAAGTCTTTCCCTGAATTTTTCCTCTTCCTGTGTATATCCAAAATCCATATTTGAACCTCCCCCCACCAAAATAAGTAAACGGTATCAATTTAGCCCTTTTCAAAACTGACCCTTGGACAGAGGGGAACGGGGGTTCGGAACCCCCATTCCCCGGGTATCAAAAAGCCAAGATGTTACAGTAAACGCCATTTCCTTAGGCCCCCGGACGCGGAGACCCTGGTCCGCGACCCTATTTGCCGGTGAAATTGGGTTTTCGCTTCTCCAAGAATGCCCTCATCCCCTCTTTCATATCCTCGGTGCTAAAACAGGTGACACAATTCTTCTGAGAATATTGCACTGCATGCTCCAAAGGCAGATCCTTTCCAACCTCAAGGGCATCTTTGGCCATTTCCACGGCGATCGGCGCGCTTGCCATGATCTTCCGCGCCGCCTCTTCAGCAGCGTGGATGACCTCACCATCCGGGACCACCCTGTTTACCAGCCCAATCCGGTAAGCCTCCCCGGCAGGGATTGCGTCACCGGTCAGAAGCAGCTCGGCTGCACGCCCCTTGCCGATCAACCGTGGGAGACGCTGTGTGCCGCCCGTTCCGGGGATGATACCCAGCCGTACCTCGGGCAGGCCCATCTTTGCGGATTCTGAAATCACCCTGAGGGTGCAGGAGATGGCCAGCTCCAATCCCCCGCCCATTGCAGCCCCGTTGATTGCCGCAATCACGGGTTGGCGGAGTTTTTCAAGGGTCGCGTTTATTCTCACGATCCCCTCGTTCCAGCGCAAGATATCCATGGGCGCCATGACGCTCAATTCAGCAATATCGGCGCCGGCCTGAAAGGCCTTGCCAGCACCCGTGATGATAAGGACTCGAATCTCTTCATCCTTATCAATGGCCGAAAGTGCCTCTCTGATTTCATCAATCATCTTCTGATTGAAGGCGTTGCGAACTTCCGGGCGGTTCAGCGTGAGATAGCCGATGCCCTCCTTTTTTTCCACGATTATTGTCTCATAGGCCTTCATCTCTCTTCCTTTCTAAACACCCCAGATCAGCCCGATCACCAACAGGTGTGGCCCCCGTCAACCACCACGGCAGATCCGGTCATAAAGCTGGAGGCCTGAGAGGCGAGCAGGATGGCAACGCCCCTCATTTCGTCGATCTGGGCAATCCTTTTCATGGGTATGCTGCTCTTTATCGCCCTCTGGCCTGCCTCGGTGGCAAAAAATTCTCTGTTCATCGGGGTCTCAAAATATCCCGGAAGGATGGCGTTTACCTGAATATTGTATCTGGCCCACTCCAGGGCCATCACCTTGGTGAGTTGCAAAAACCCTCCCTTGCTGGCGCAATAGGCGGACATGTTCGGCCAGCCGATAACACTCCCAATAGAGACCACATTGATGATCTTCCCGCCCTCGCCCCGTTCGACCATCTTGGCCGCAACGGCCTTGGAGAGCAAAAACGCGCCCTTCAGGTTGATGTCAATGACAGAAGACCAGTCCTTGTCCGTCATCTTTAGGATCGGTTTTTCACTGCCCCCGGTGCCAGAGTTGTTGACCAGGATATCAATGCGCCCAAACGCCCCCATCACATCGTTTACCAGGGCACCCACTTCATCACCAATGGTGATGTCGCACCGGTGGGGCAGGGTCCTGACGCCCGTCCTTTTTGTAATCTCCCTGCAGGCCTCCTGGCATGTCTCCATGCGTCGCGCGGCAATGACCACACTTGCCCCGGCATCTGCCAGCCCCTCAGCAATACCCCGGCCGATTCCTGTGGCACCGCCTGTAACAATGGCGACTTTGTGCCTCAGGTCGAAATATGGTAGATCCATGGTAACCCCCTCTTCCGCCTCAGGAAAAGACCAAAATCTTTATATGTTTGCCCGGTTGCTCTATGAGTGGGTTCAGGCCCTTTTCAACGAGGTCGTCCAATTTGATGCGTTCTGTTATCAGCTTCTCCACCCGAACCCGCCTGTCTGCGAGATAGGAGATGGCCGCTGGGAATTCATCTTCATACCCACTGCTAAAGGTGATCTCCTTTTCATGGCCCCATAGCCTCATAAAGGGGACTTCGATGGGTTTTAGGGCCAGGCCGACAACGCATATGGTCGCCCTGCGGCCGGTTCCCTTTACCGCTGTGTCAAAGGAAGGCTGACTCCCCACACAGTCAAAGGCAAAATCGGCCCTTAGCCCGTCGGTCAATTTGCCTATCTCTTTGCCTGCATCGCTCTGGGTGGGATCGATCACAGCGGTGGCCCCGGTCTCCAGTGCCATCTCCCGGCGGGCCGCCATTGGCTCTATCACAAAGACCTGCCCCGCACCGGCCGCGAGACAGGCCTGCAAGACCAGGAGACCAATCGGGCCGGCACCGACCACCGCGACAGCGGCACCGATCTTCATCCGGCTCCTTTTTACCGCGTGGATGGCAACGGCAACCGGTTCCACAAACGCGCCCATCTCATCTGTGACCGAATCGGGTAGCCTCAGGAGGGAATACTCGTTAAAGACACCATATTCGGCAAAGGCCCCGTCTGCAGCAAAACCGACGGTGCCGAGTTTTGTACACATGATATATTGGCCACGTTTGCAGTAGGGGCATTCACCGCAGTATATTAGCGGATTGACAATCACGCGATCGCCCACGGCAAACCGGGTGACGCCTTTACCGACCTCCACCACTTTTCCCGAGAATTCGTGACCCAGTATGACAGGTCCACCCAGGCGATGCGTAAGCGGATGAGGCCGCGATGGGATGATAAAGGGGCCTTCGCGGTATTCGTGCACATCCGACCCGCAGATCCCGCACACCGTTATCTTCACCTTTACCTGGTCCGGATCGGGTGACGGCATGGGGGTATCTTCAATACGAATATCGCCTTTTTTGTACCAAACAGCGGCTTTCATTGACATGTCCTCCTCTCCAAAAAGACCGTTCGAATAATTGCGCTAACCCCGCCATGATCTGATCGCTATTAGGGCAGATAGAGCCTTTCCCTCTTTCTCCACCCTTTCCGATGGTCAGCTTCTCTCATAAATCCAGATCTCTTTTTGCCTGGCTTTCCTATCGGCCTAATCCGTCTCACCCCTTATCTTTGGGTGTCTATTTTCTCCGGGATAAACTCTATTCCATGGAGGACAAAGTCGAGAATCCCTTTCATGACAATATCCATCGACTCAAACCTCCGTTTGAGGCTCCAGCGCCTGAATGTCATGATAACGGGTATATATGACAACAGATCAGCTGCCAGGCGAAGGCGTTCCTCGTCCACATCCTGCCCCTTGAACCTTTCTCTCAACAACCCCTCAAAGAGTTCAATATATTCGGTCTCCCTCGCCAGCACCGTATAGAGGCTTTCTTTGTCAAGGGAGGCAGACTCCTTGTATATGAACATAATGATCTCTTGGTTCTCGTAAACTGCATTTAGATTTTGATACAGGGCTGCCTTTAGTCGTTCTCTGGGGTCCTCTATGCCCGCAATCGCCTCCCTCATCTGCTCACGGAGGACCTTGGTAATATAGTCATAGACGATATAGATGATGTCTTCCTTGCTGGCTATGTAGTTGTAGAGCGACCCCATGGTTAACCCTGCCTCTCTGGCGATTTCCCTTACAGTGGCCCGATGAAATCCCTTGGCAGTAAAGACCTTGATAGCCCCGTCGATGATCTGCTTTCTTCTCCGGTCTATCAATCGGGTATTCTTGATTCTTGTCTTGATCTCTTTTTTTCCAGCCCTTTTCTTTGCCACCCTACTCATTGGAGCACCCCAATGCAGGCCCTCGCTCCTCGCAAACGCATGAAGCTTGAGTCATCATGTAATTTCTCAAAAACCTGGGGGTCTTTCCACATGCCACGCCTTTCCCTTAGTTTTTGAGATGTTACGTCATAATGCCCTTATACTATTGAAAAGGGCAAGACTGTCAAGAGCAAAGTGAGCGAACGCTCAACTTCTCTTGGAAAAGGGGGGGACGTACATAAGTATATAAATTGACAATGTCTCACTTTTCTATTATCCTTATATACGTTTTTTTATCTTTTGAACCGGGGGGGTCAACAATGGACAGTTCGAAGATCAAAAAGACCATAGAAAGATGTGAGTTTTTCGAGGGACTTGAAAAAACTCATATCGAGAAGATTGCCAGCCTCTGCCGGGTGGAGGCCTACGAAGCCGGACAATACGTCTTTCGTCAGGGGGATTTCGGAGAGCATATCTATGTAATCGCCCAGGGGCGAATATTTCTGGAAAGATCGCTGGACCTGGGCGAGCGCACAGGGAGTGCAATTATCGGTATCCTGGGAAAGGGAAGGGTGTTTGGCTGTTGGTCCACGCTCCTGGCTGAACCCCATAATCTCATGGCATCGGCCTCCAGCGAGAAGGACTCAAAGGTCCTGGCCATAAAAGGGGCCGACCTAAGGGAGATGATGCTCGCCGAATTGACCCTCGGCTTTAGGATCCTGGAACGGCTCTGTTTCTTGCTCCGAGACCGGATACGCGGTGCATATGGCGCCATGGAAAGGGTCTAGCTCTCGCCTTGCACCAGGGCCTCAAAATTTGACTGACGGGGATGATTCCAAACGACAGATGCTGGATGCTTGACACTGGATACCGAATAGAATAGGGAAGGCCTTGCAAGGCTTTGAAATTACAGATATCCGAGAGGACCATAACGGTGGATGAGGGAATTGCGGAAGACCAGGCAATGCTGGATGATATTGCCTCAAGGCTCTCAGGCATGGGTAGGCAAAGGGGCAATCTGATTCCCATCCTCCAGATAATTCAGGAGAGCCACGGTTTTCTCCCCCCCGATGCCTTGAAGATGGTGGCAGAACACCTGGGGATTGCACCATGCGAGGTCTATGGCGTTGCCACATTCTATAACCAATTTCGATTCAATCCCCCGGGCAAACATCAGATCAAGATATGCCTTGGCACCGCATGCCATGTCAAAGGCGGTGATATCATACTCGAGAATTTTGAACGGAAGCTGGAGATTCAACAAGGAGAGACCACCGCTGACAGAGAGTTCAGCATCGACAGAGTTGCCTGCATAGGATGCTGTGCCCTAGCCCCGGTTGCCACGGTGGATGAGTCGGTCCTGGGCCACATGGCACCCAGCAAGGTCGAGGGCATCATCCTCGGTTTTCAGATAGAAAAAGAACGTGAGGCGAGAGAAAAACAGAAAGATGCCTCTGGAAAACAGCAATAGCCCGGATCGGATATTTGACGCTATCCGCGAAAAGGCGACAAGAGACGTCAACAGGGGACAAGGGGACGAGGTTCCAAGGATATATATCGGCATGGCCACGTGTGGTCTTGCCTCCGGCGCCCTCGAGACAAAAAGGTCATTTGAAGAGGCCCTCATTCAGCGCAATATCAAAGCCCGGATCGTGTCGGTGGGATGTATGGGCCACTGCTATGGAGAGCCTTTGGTTATTGTCATCAATCCCGGTTTTCCCCGGATCCTCTATCACCAGGTAACCCCTGGTAAGGCAAAGATGCTTGTAAAGTCCTTTTTGGAAGAGAGGGACCCTCTCTTTGAGTACATGCTCGGCGCCATGGAGGAAAACGATCTGATCCCGCAGGTCTGGGATTTCCCCAGGTTTAATCAGGAAAAAAAGGTCGTCACCGAGATATGCGGACTTATCGATCCCGAAGAGATCCTTGACTATATTGCAATGGGGGGATATTCGAGCCTTGTGGCGGCACTTCGGCTGGCACCCGATGAGATCATCGCCCAAGTAAAGCGCTCTGGACTGAGGGGAAGGGGAGGTGCCGGGTTCCCCACCGGGAGGAAGTGGGAATTGACGAGGGCCGCCAAAGGAGAAGGAAAGACCGTAATCCTAAATGCAGACGAGGGAGATCCAGGGGCTTACATGGACCGCACCCTCCTGGAGAGCAACCCGCACCAGGTCCTTGAAGGCATTGCCATATGCGCCTATGCTGTGGGAGCCCGCAAGGCCATTGTGTATGTCAGGGCTGAATACCCCCTGGCTGTAAAGGTGGTCACAAGGGCCATAGAGCAGGCAAGAGAACAGGGGCTTTTGGGGAAGGGGATCCTGGGCACATCCTTTGATCTGGAGATCTCCGTGTTCCAGGGATCCGGGGCCTTTGTCTGCGGAGAGGAGACCGCCCTCATCCAATCCCTGGAGGGAAACCGGGGTATGCCCCAAAACCGACCGCCTTACCCTGTCACCAAAGGCCTCTGGGGTAAACCCACGGTCATCAACAATGTCAAGACCTTTGCCGCTGTTCCTCCCATCCTAAGACATGGCGAAGCGTGGTATAGATCCATCGGCACAGAGGGCAGCACCGGGACCGCCATATTCTCTGTGGTGGGGGATATTGTCCACCCCGGGCTGGTGGAAATCCCCATGGGTGTCTCGCTCCGCACCCTCATCTTCGGTATATGCGGGGGCATTCCCAATAAGAAGACCTTTAAGGCAGTTCAGATAGGCGGTCCATCAGGAGGATGTCTGCCTTCCAATTTTTTGGATACCCCCATCGACTTTGACTCCCTGACCGAGGCAGGTGCCATGATGGGCTCTGGCGGCATGGTCGTGATGGATGAGGATACCTGTATGGTGGATGTGGCGCGCTATTTCCTCGACTTCACCCAGAAGGAATCGTGCGGGAAATGCACCTTTTGCCGAATTGGGACCCGTCACCTGCTCAATATCTTGGAACGAATAACAAAGGGAGAAGGCCGCGAAGGGGACCTCGAACTCCTCGAGGAGCTGAGTCAAGACATAAAGGACGGCTCCCTCTGTGGTCTGGGAAAGACCGCACCTAACCCGGTGCTCACTTCTTTGAGGTATTTTCGAGAGGAATACGTGACCCATGTCATGGAGAAACGGTGTCCGGCCAGGGTATGCCGGACTTTGACCGCCTATTATATCGACCTCGAAAAATGCGCCCGGGGGTGTGATGCCTGTGTTGGAAGCTGCCCTGTGGAGGCCATCTTTACCACCAAGACCAGAAAAAAGGGAATTGACCAGACCCTCTGTGTCAAGTGCGGTGAATGCATGACGGCCTGCCCAGCCGAATATGATGCGGTGAGAAAGGTATCCCCCCCGGATAAGGCCCCTATTGTAGAGCGGCCAAATCAAACTGGTTCGCCCTGACACACAGCGGTAAATACGCCTGCTATATGCTTTCGAGTTATGGTTAACCTTCTGGTAGATCAAAAGGGAATTCAAGCAAATCAGGGGGCAAATCTCTTGGACGCCTGCCTCAAAAATGGCATCTACATCCCCAACCTTTGCTTTCTTAAAGGGATGGAAGATCCCCCGGCCTCGTGCCGGTTGTGCCTTGTGGAGGTTGAGGGGGAGGATGGACCGGTCGCTTCCTGTACCGTCAAGGTAAGGGATGGTCTGGCAGTAAAGACCGATACGCCTTGTGTCAGGCGGCTCCAGCGGTCGGCCTTAAGACTCCTCCTGTCGGTCCATGACGTGGACTGTGCCCGGTGTCCCGCCAATAAGAAATGCGAATTGCAGCGTATTGCCAAATTCTTGAAGATCGGCCTCAAACCAAAGCACCTGGAAAAAATACTCAAAGAGAAAGAGGTTGAGGAAGATCATCCTTTCTTGCGATATTATCCCAATCGATGCGTCCTGTGCGGGAGATGTATCTATGTCTGCCGCAAAGTCCATGGGCAGCCTTTCCTGAACTTTGCCAAGAGAGGTTTTGATACCGTGATCTCCTTCTTTGGTGAAGAAGGCCTCTCAAGGCCACCTTGCCAGGAGTCCCTGGCCTGTGCCGAGGTCTGTCCGGTCGATGCCATTATCTCAAAAAGCGATCAAGGCGCCACCCCCACTTCCGTGACACATCCTGAGGTCGTCAAGGATTAAAGACCGGATTGATTTCGGGGCATACTCTCCCCAGAAAAGATACACCCCTCCCCCTTGATCTCTAAAGGGCAATGATTAACTTTATAAGCAAATACAAAAGGATAGAGAAATCATCCTACTAAGGAGGTAATAGATATGACAAGGATACTAGATCTGATTCCAGGGACAACTTCCTTTGTCCCAGCACGGACCCGCTTCGATCGGTTTTTCGGGGAATGGGACCAACCTGCCCTATTTGAAGAGCAAAAAACGTGGGTACCTGCCTTTGATATCAGTGAAAACGAGAAGGAGTATGTGGTAACCGCAGAAGTTCCCGGTATGGATGCAAAAAACCTTGAGGTGACCCTTTCAGACGGTATTTTGACCGTAAGAGGGGAAAAGAAACAGGAAACAGAAGACAAAGGTGAGAATTATCACCGAGTGGAGAGGGTTTATGGTTCTTTCCAGAGGAGCTTCCGTATCCCTGAAAAGCTCGACGCAGAAAATGTGGATGCCTCATACAAAGATGGTGTACTCAAATTGACCCTTCCAAAGGCCGAGGCCAGTGAAGCAAAAAGGATAGAGGTCAAATAACAAAAACGAACGGCCTCAAAGGAAGGGCTACCTGACCCAAGGGCGTCGCTGAGAATGCTTTGCGATGCCCTTTTTTTGTCCATCCTCTCCCCTTTTCCAGGCCCTCTACTCCGCCGAGCCAGATATTGGGCAGGGGTGCTTGTAATTACTTTTTGACTCATTTAAGATGATCTCATGTTAAAGATCGGGGCATTAAACCTGGATAATTGGCTTGTTATGGCCCCCATGTCTGGCATAACAAATCCCCCTTTTCGGGCCATTGCAAAGAGGTTTGGGGCGGGTCTGGTCACCACCGAGATGGTCAGCGCCAAGGGCCTGACCATGGGTAAAAAAAAGACCTTTGAATACCTGGAGAGCAATCCCGCCGAAAGACCCCTCTCGGTCCAGATATTTGGTCCAGATCAGGACGTGATGGCCAGGGCCGCTCAAATAGCCGTTGAAAAGCGGGCAGACGTCATTGACATCAACATGGGTTGCCCGGCAAAAAAGGTCGTCAAGACCGGTTCAGGAGCCAATCTCCTCCGCCTCCCCCGGAGGGCCAAGGAGATCGTCACGGCTGTCCGCCGGGTCTGCCCCGTACCCCTGACCGTCAAGATCAGGGCTGGATGGTCTCCTGGTCAGCCTGTTTTCTTAGATATGGCCAGGATGATAGAAGACTGCGGCGCCGATGCCGTCACTATCCATCCCCGTTTTGCAACACAAGGGTTCTCCGGGCACGCCGACTGGGGCATTATCGCAAGGGCAAAGGAGCACGTGAATATCCCTGTCATCGGAAACGGTGATGTCTTCAGCCCGGCCCAGGCCCTTGAAATGAAGAGGAAGACCGGATGCGATGGCGTGATGATCGCAAGGGGTGCGGTGGGAAACCCATGGATCTTCAGGCACACGCTTGAAATGGCACAAGGCCTTGAGGTCAGCCCCCCGGCTTTATCAGAACGACGAAGCCTGATAATGGAACATTTTCGCCTCCTCTCGCTCCACATGGGCGAGCCCCGGGCATCCAAGGCCATGCGAGGCCTGCTGCTGCGCTACATAAAAGGGCTTCCCAATAGCAGCCGTTTTCGCGGTACATTCTCCGCGATCAAGAGTCTTGAGAGTCTGGTGTCTGCCATGGATTCGTATTTTTCCGCTCTAGAGAAATCTTCTGATTCTCCGATTTTCGATGCGGCAGGAGGGGGCCAATTGCCTTGTTAATGGCGGCGACCAGAGAGGGAATGACATAATGAGGGTAAAACTCGCAAGAACAGGGGGATTCTGCATGGGTGTTCGCCGCGCCATGGAAATGGTGTTGACCGAGGCCAACAAGAAAGAAGGACCCCTTTTCACCCTGGGCCCCCTTATCCACAACAGGCAAGTCCTTGATCTTCTTGCATCTAGAGGCATTGTGCCCGTAGATAGTCCAGATGGGATCAAGGCGGGCAGGATAGTCATCCGGGCGCATGGCATTCCACCGCAGGAGCGCCAGGCCATAAAAAAGACCGGACTTGAGATCATCGATGCCACATGCCCAAAGGTAGCCAAAGTCCATGCAATCATCCGCTCTTATACCGGCAAGGGGTATTCGACCGTCATTGTCGGAGATAAAGACCACGCCGAAGTGATTGGCCTGATGGGGTATAGTAAGACACCTGTCCATCTGATTCAAAACCTAGAAGACGTTTCAGCACTGCCCGCAATGGACCGCCTGTTTGTGGTTGCGCAAACCACACAGAATGAAAAAGGGTTTCATGATGTAGTCAATGCCCTCAAGGAACGATTCCCCCAGATCCTTGTGTTTGACACCATTTGTGAGGCAACCCACCAGCGACAGCATGAGGTCAGGTCATTTGCCGGGCAGGTGGATGGTGTTGTCGTGGTGGGCGGATACCATAGCGGCAATACCCGGCGACTTGCCCAGGTCTCAGAGGAGGTGGGACTTCCCACCTTCCATGTGGAGACGGCAAATGATCTGGACAAAAAAGCCCTGTCTCATATGGAAGTGATCGGTGTAACTGCTGGGGCATCCACCCCAAACTGGATGATCAAAAACGTTGTCAGGGAAATAGAAGGCATACGGGGTCAAGGGGAGAGATCCTTTTTTCATCCAGTACTACGGGCTCTGAGGCTCCTGACATTGAGCAATCTTCTGGTGGCATCAGGGGCCTTTTCATTCGCCTATGCGGCCTCTGTCCTCTCGGGCAGGGCCGCTGACCTTTCTTTTCCCTTGATCGGCTCCCTGTATATTTTTGCCATGCACGTCTTCAATCGCTTCCTGGACAGGGGGGCCAGCGCTTACAACGATCCGGATAGGGCAGCCTTTCTCAAGAACCACAAGCAGGCCTTGATAATTTCAGGCCTGGCGGCCATGGGGGTCGCCCTAGCCTTATCCATCAGGAGTGGAATGCCTGTTTTTTTTGTCCTGATCGGCTTGAGCCTACTGGGAATCATCTACAGTATACCGGTCATCCCAAAGAGATTCAGGCGAAGATACCGCTATACCAAGATCAAAGATATTCCCGGATCCAGAAGCCTCTCAGAGGCCCTTGCCTGGGTGGCAGTAATCACTATCTTGCCTTTGCTCCAGATGGAGCAGATCTCCTGGTCAGCGGCGATTATCGCATCTCTAATCGTTTTTTCAATGAGTTATGCCAGGTCAATCCTTTTTAATGTCTTCCAGGTACAGGGAGACCTGATTGTGGGCACCGAGACACTGCCCATAACCTTGGGGGAAACAAAGACCCTGCAGCTTTTAAAGACTATTGTATTGGTCACCGGGTTTATCCTTGCGGTGAGCCCGCTCCTAGGCCTCGTCGTGCCCTTCTCCTTCGCCATGCTCCTCCCCCTTTCCGGATTATGGTTTTGTATCATGGCCTATGAAAAAAGGTGGCTCTATCCGGGGATTGCCCTTGAATCTCTGGTAGAGGGGATTTTCCTCGTGGCCGGTCTTTTTGTCCTGATCTGGCAGGGCCTCACATGACAGCCGTAAGCGTCATCATACCCACATTCAACAGGGCCGGAAAAGTGGCCCGGGCCGTCTCGTCGGTCCTTTATCAGACCTTTACAGAGCATGAGATCATCGTCATAGACGATGGGTCCACTGACCAAACCAGGGAGAAGCTCTCACAGTTTGGTGGGCGGATTACCTATATCGCCCATTCATCCAATCTGGGGGTCTCGGCGGCGAGAAATACCGGGATCGGGAGATCAAGCGCCCCTTTGCTCGCATTTTTGGATTCCGATGACTACTGGCTGCCGCAAAAGCTTAGCGCCCAGGTTGGCTTCTTTGAGACCAAACCCGGGGCCGTGGCCTGTCAGACCGACGAGATCTGGATCAGAAAGGGGCGTCGCGTCAACCCCGGGGAGAGACACCTCAAGCCCTCCGGCGATATCTTTGAACCTTCCCTGAGGCTTTGCCTGGTAAGTCCTTCGGCGGTTATGTTGAAAAGATCCTTGCTGGATGAAGTGGGACTATTTGATGAAGCGCTTCCGGCCTGCGAGGACTATGATCTATGGCTCAGGATCTCCTGCCGCCACCCGATTCACCTGATCGAACAAAGATATGTTGTCAAAGAGGGTGGACATCCCGACCAGTTATCAAGTCTTTACAACGGGATGGATCGGTTCAGGATCAGGGCTTTGATAAAGCTGTTAAGAAGCAGCTCACTCAACAAGAAACAGACAATGGCGACCCTAGCGGAACTCTCACTTAAGTGCAGGATCTACGGAAGTGGCTGCCTCAAGAGGGAAAAAGTGGAGGAAGGTCACTACTACCTACAGCTTCCCAAGAGGCTAGAAAAAGGCCTCCCCACTCACCTATTCGGACAGAGATCCCATTTCTGAATTACCGACCACCAGTAGAACTGGCGGTATGAGGAAGGCCCCTCAAAGGGGCCATGAATAACCTTCTTTGTTTTTGGACAGGATTTTCAGTATCTTATGGATCTTTTTTTATTTCTCCCTTCCCAAATGGAAGGGAGAAAATTCAATCCCGCCGGGACCTTATTCCTGTTGGAGAACAAGCACTTCAATCTTCCCCTCAAGGGCCTTCTTAAAATCGAGAGCATCCTTCTCATCCCCCACAATCGCCCCATAATGCATGGGTATGGCCAGTTTGGGATTTATGGCCAGGGCGGCCTGGACCCCCTGCTGTGAGGTCATGACATAGGTACCGGATACCGGAATCAGGGCGATGTCCACCTCTAGGTCCTTCATCTCCGGGATAAAATCGGCATCCCCGACGTGGTAGACCTTGACCCCATCTATCTCAACGACAAAACCCAGCCAATTATTCCCCTTGGGGTGAAAATCCTTATCCGTATTATACGATGGAACAGCCTGGATCTTGACATCATCAACGGTCAGGGATTCACCCGGTTTCATAACCCTTACATCACCCGATAGTTTCTTGGCTGAGTCCTTCTCTGTCACAATAACCGTCCCTTCACTCTGGATCTTAGCCACATCCTCGGGGGAGCAGTGATCAAAGTGATCATGAGAAATAAAGATCAGGTCGGCCACCGGCCCCCCTTTGATCTGAAATGGGTCAAAATAGATGGTCTTACCCGCATCAATTCGAAAGGCATCATGACCAAGCCAAACCATCTTTCTAGCCAAATTTTCTGTCATTTATACCACCTCCTAACCGATCTTTGACTCTAAGATTATCTTGTGCCCCACAAGGGAGAGGACCTTTATCCGGCCCTCTATCTCCCTCTCCTCCCCAAACATACTGACCATCCTTATCTGACCTTCTCTGTTCTCAAGAAGATCTACACCGTCAAGGAGGAGTTCCTCCTTGCCATCTTTTAAGAGATAGGCGGCTGACTCACACATCTTGATTTATCTCCTTAATAAACTCCACTGCCCGATTCACCAAATGAGGCAAGGGCTCTCCTGAAACGCCCACAACCTCGACCCTTTCCTGGGTTAGGGGAATAAGGATCTTTTTGGCCGGGCTTGAACTAACGTGCGAGGCCATCTCCGGGGTCACCTCCCCCATCATGGAGTTTGCCATCAGGATAGCCAAGGGACCAATGATCACGTCAACCTCCTGGCTGGTCCGCACAATGGCATTCTCACCCGTCCCCCCCCGGTTGGCCCCTGCCTTCATCATTCGTGAGGTGGCAATAGAATTGGTCCCGAGGGCCAGGATCTCCAATTCGTTCCCCAGATTCTCCCTCAGGCCTTTTATTATGGTGGCGCCAATGCCACCCCCCTGGCCATCCATAACCATTACTCTCACAAGTTCACCCTCTCCCTAGCCTCCTCACAGGCCAGGCATCTCATAGAGATACTGCGGCAATCAACCCATGCGGTCAAGGAGCCTATCCAGCTCGTCATCCGAGTAGAAGTAGACCACAATCCGGCCCTGCCTCCCCCTTCTCCTGATCTCCACCTTTGTCCCCAGCGACCTCTTCAATCGGTCTGTCAGGGATTCAAAATAGTAATCGTCTTCACCCCCCTTTCTTTTTGCAGGCCTCGACCCCTTCCTTTTCTTGGCCAACGCTTCTGCCTGACGCACCGATAGCCCTTTTTCGACTATCGCATCCCTCATGGCCCTCTGCTCTTTGCCCGTACTCAGACCGGCCAGCACGCGGGCATGCCCCATACTGAGTTGCCCATCGATCACATCCTGCTGGATCAGTCCAGGCAGCTTTAAGAGCCTCAGGAGGTTGGCGATTGAAGATCTGTCCCTGCCCAATCTCTTTGCCAGGGATTCCTGGGTCGCCCCGGTCTCTTCAAGCAGTCTGGCGTATGCCGTCGCCTCTTCGATGGCATTGAGGTCCTTGCGGTGGATATTTTCAATGAGTGCCAGTTCCAGTGGCTCGGCGGGCGTTACCTCCCGGACAACCACCGGCACCCTCTCCAGGCCGGCCTTTTGAGCTGCCCGCCACCGCCTCTCCCCGGCAATAAGCTGGTATCCATCTTCGGTCTTGCTCACCAGCAAGGGGGTAATAATCCCCTTTTCCCTGACAGATTGCGCCATTTCTACCAGTTCAGAGTCGGAGAAATCTTGCCTGGGCTGGTAAGGGTTAGGGGTTATCGCCTCCACGGGGCACTCAAAGAATCTCCCCTCTGTCGCATCCAGTCTATTGGCATCGGGAATCAGGGCTGATAGCCCCTTTCCAAGGGCCTTCCTCTTTTTCATCCTATGCTATTCCCTTCCAATGAGTTCGTTTGCCAGGGCGAGATAGCTCTGCGCGCCCGTTGAGCGAATGTCATACAAAAGGACCGGTCTCCCATGGCTGGGGGCCTCGCTTAGGCGCACATTTCTGGGAATCACCGTCCCGAAGACACTCCCCTTAAAATGTTTTCTGACCTCGTCCGCGACCTGTTCCGAGAGATTGTTCCTCTTGTCATACATGGTAAGCAATATCCCCGCAAGTTTGAGGCCGGGATTGAGACCTCGTCTCACCGCCCGAATGGTGTTCAGCAGGTAGGCCAGTCCCTCCATGGCATAGTATTCACACTGGAGGGGGACCAGTACTGCGTCGGCTGCGGTGAGGGCATTGAGCGTCAGGAACCCCAGCGAGGGCGGACAGTCAAGAAAGGTATAATCATATCTCTTTCTCAGACCTGTCAAGGCCTTCTGGAGCAGAAATTCCTTCTCCTCCATCGAGACCATCTCGACCTCTGCGCCAATTAGACCCGTGGTGGCCGGAATCAGGTGGAGACCCGGGGGTGCTGCCTCCTTGATCACCTCCTCTGCCCGCGCCAACCCCATCATAAAATCATAAAGCCCTTTCCCCGACCCGGACCGATCCATTCCCAGACCGGTGGTGGCGTTCCCCTGCGGGTCACAATCAACCAAGAGGCACATCTTCTCTGCTGCTGCAAGCGAGGCGGAGAGGTTCACAGCAGTGGTGGTCTTTCCGACACCCCCTTTTTGATTCGCAATAGAGATAACTTGGCCCATAATTATATCCGTCCAAGTGGCTCGAGGCATTGAAGTTGGTATCACGTTTGTCGCTTCCTCTGCCTTGGTGAACACAGGGTTGATACCATAGTCGCTCCCTTTTGAAAAGACAAAACAATGTTTCACGTGAAACATTTGGCCACCTCCATACAACCAAGGGAAAGATCTTACTTGCGGTTAAATTCGGATTTGATAGCTGCGGATTTCTTGTCTTGAGTTCAGTCACGGCGGGAAAACACCTCATACCTCCCTGCCAATAGGGTCTATTTCCAATTTCAGACTATCTTGTTCTTTCTGTGAGATTGCGGGCTTTGAGAGCGTCTTAAAGAGAATAGGCCCACCCCACAGTGGCGGAAATTATTGAGAAGTATCAGTTCTGTGCGCAACGGCTTCAGCAGCTAACATCTTCAGGGCCAGGCAATGTTATTCTCAGCACCAAAAAAGCCATTTGCACTAATACTACAGCGACATTTTTCAGATAACCATTTGACATTTAATATAAAACATGCCGATGGTCCCTTTGCGGAGTCATGCCCGCAAAAACGGCAATCCAGTATTATTTTCACGTCCATAGCGTCCCCGGATGCCCGCCTTCGCGGGCATGACGTGCATAATAGGCGCAAAGTGTCGCTGTAGTAATAACTAAGATTTGACGAAACAGTTTTACTTGACAACAGAGGATTTCTGTGGATGAATTAGATTCAGTGTTTCTCATTTTCTTTCCTTCCCAGTAAACAAAACAACATAACCTTAACCTTCTGGGGTCTGTCACGACAAAACTCGATCAGAAGGTGCTAATAAGAAGCCCCCAAGGGGTTTTTATGACCCATTGGAGGCTTTTATGGTTTTTCAGTCATTTGATCTAAAGCATTGGGTAAGGCAGTAGGTGATCTGCGAATCCTGAAATCCTATGTTCCTCCTGCTGAAAAGACAGCCAAGCGCATATTCCGTTCTGACCCTGCTCCTGCCAAACCTTGTCCTGTTGAGCATTTCCGTTAATTCATTGAGACGTACTCTCATGAACACAGAGAAATTTGAGCGCAAGCTTACCGCCATCCTCAGTGCGGATGTTCAAGGTTATAGCCGCCTGATGGGAGAAGATGAGGATGCCACAATCAGGACCTTGACGGTCTACCGGGAGTTGATGTCCACACTTATTCAGAAACACAGGGCAGGGTGGTGGATTTCCCTGGGGACAACCTTGTGGCTGCGGTGCGCTGTGCCGTGGAAATCCACGAGGAACTCAGGGGCAGGAACGATGAGTTGCCTGAGAACCGCAGGATGGAATTTCGCATCGGTATCAACCTTGGAGATGTGGTGGCCGAAGGAGAGAGGATCTATGGTGATGGTGTTAATATTGCTGCCAGGGTGGAAGGTCTGGCTGAGGGAGGAGGAATCTGCATCTCCGGGACTGTCTATGACAGCATCAAGAACAAGCTGTCCCTGAGCTATGAGTCGCTGGGTGAGCGTATTGTCAAGAACATCAAGGAGCCGATTCGGGTGTATCGGATGCGAATTGGACCTGAGGCTGCGGCCCAGGTGATTAGAGAAAAAAAGCTAGGCCAAGGCGCTGGCAGAACGCAGCATTGGCAGCTGTGGCGGTTCTGGTTGTGGTGGGTGGAGTTTGGGCAGTCTGGCACTTTTATCTGGGTCCTTCCCCGCCTCCAGCAGAGGTTGCCTCTAAAAAAGCCCCGGCTACTGAGTCGCCTACCGAGGTGCCACCCTCTATACCCGCTGAGCCCTCCATTGCCGTCCTCCCTTTTGTGAACATCAGCGGAGACCTAAAGGAAGACTACCTGAGTGACGGGATCACTGAACAGATTATCACGGCACTGTCCAAAGGACCCCAGATGCTGGTGATTGCCCGCAATTCGGTCTTTACCTACAAAGGGAAGCCTGTGTGTGATGGTGCAGCAGGTCAGCGAGGAGTTGGGTGTACGGTATGTGGTGGAAGGGAGTGTGCAGAAATCGGGAGATAGACTGCGGATTACAGTCCAGCTTATCGATACCAAGACAAGGAATCACCTGTGGTCAGAACGCTACGATCGGCATCTGAAGGACTTATTTGACCTCCAGGATGATATCACCAAGAACGTGATAACGGCCTTGCAGGTTAAACTAACAACGTATCTTCTCAATAATTAGCGGTAAACATCCTTATTATCAGAAGGTCTGGATTCCGGCCCTTCGGCCATGAGCTCAGAGCCGAATGGCTTTCGCCGGAATCATTCATGCAAGAGGCTTGCACCCCGATGGATGAAAGTGTAACCTGACAAGACAGCGCTCTCGACTCGGGGGCATTGATCACCCTTAATGAGTCGAATTGCGCTGGCCGAGTTTCTTCACCTTTGGTGAAAGGAGACATCTTATACCCCAAAGAAAAAACCACTTGGCCCAAGACTGAGAGGACGATTGCTTGAGGCCGCATGGGCTCTTCCCAATCTTGACGTCGGGTGCACTTCCTAAAGGTACACCGCAAAGGTAAAGGGACTAGTCTTTTCTTTCCATCCGTCACTTTCGTAGGAATGAC
>CAZXCQ010000045.1:0-28917 GCA_964639275.1 uncultured Desulfobacteraceae bacterium
AAAGCGCCCTTTTTTCTACCACTTTCAAATTCACACAAGATATTTTACACTACCGCAACCGCTGTCAGCAGTTTATATAGCATAAAGGCGAGTGACCCGGTTTCAAAATATCGTGAAGGCGAGTGTTCAAAGATTCAATCGGTTTTAGAAAAAGAGATTGCAGATGCGGAAATACTAAAAAGAGTAAGAGATAAATTACTTACCTTGAATGATCGAAAGATAAAGCTGATATCTTCCCTTTGCGATCGAATTTCCCATAATAGTCATTCCGCCGGTGCAGATGTTGCTTTTCTATTGATTACAACCATAATTATTTTCTCCTGACGTTATGTATTTGATAACTTTTCATGAAAGGTCCGGTTCATATTTCATCTCATATTGCTATAATTGTTATAAGCGCAATGATAGCACTGTGTCTGCCTTATACCGTAAGTTTTATTGCCAGGAAATTTCTGGCCGTTTGGTCTCTAATAGAGAACCAAAAGCTGTTCCTCGTATCTATAGAAATAGCATGTGCAATGTTGCTCATTTTTGCCTCAAATTATGTTGGAAGTAGCATAGAGGGCAGGAAACTTGCCAATGCAGCAAAGCGGGCTGGCCTGGTGTTGGCGCCTTCCAGGAAGGGGCTCTTTAGGCAAAAAAGGAGCAAGTCGTTGAAAACAAAACAGGGAATTGCAAGAGATATAATGGTAATGGGGTCAACAGGGTTTCGAACCTTTGTCAATCCAAAAACAGACCTGCATGAAGTAATAAAGAGCTGTCGTGAAGCAAAGATAATGCTGCTTAATCCGTTCAGTAAAGGGGCGAGCATACGGGCGACAAGTATTCCAGATCCTGATGTAACCATAGATCAGTTCCGAGACCAGATAAAAAAGAGCATAGACTTCCTTAAGGGTCTTAACGAAGTCCACAAAAATGTGAGACTAAAACTTTATGGTGACATACCTTTCTTAAAACTAACGATCCTGGGCGACTATATCTGGGTGCAGCATTATCATGCAGGGATGGATGTAAAAGCCATGCCAGAATATGTATTCAAACTTAGCCGCAAATCCAGCGGCTTCTATGCCTTTTTCTATCAGTATTTTTTGAGCAGATGGAATGATCCAGAAATACCGGAATATGATTTTGATACAGAAGAACTCGTTTATAGAGATAAAAGCGAGAATGGGATGAAAAGAGAAGAGATTAAATTTTCGGATTTGCTGTGTTGAGATTGCTGGGCTCATGTGGGCATGAAAGGGGGTGAAAGTTTCAAATGATGTAAGAATTTCAAGAGAGATAGTTCAGTAGGCAAGAGGCCTTTTTCGTGAACCTCAGAACCAGAAAGGAGAATAACAATGAAAAGATATATGAAAGTAATCGCTCTTATCATCTTTGTGGCAGGGATCTTTGTCTCCCAGACGGCAATGGCGAAAGGGAAGAATGGTCCGGCGGGCAAATCGAACATTGGGCACCTGTATCTCTATGAAAAGACCGGAGACCCCGACTGGGAAATTGTTGAAGGCGGTGCCTGGGGCAAGATGAAATACAACCTGTCGGGACCGGAATTTGAATTTGTGTTCAACGGCCACGGTTTAGTGCCCGGCCAAAACTATACGCTGCTTTACTACCCGGATCCTTGGCCCGGTAACGACCTAATTTGTCTAGGGGTCGGCCTGGCGAACGGTAATGGTGATATTCATATCATGGGAAGCGTGAATACCGGGGACTTGCCCGCAGAGGTCGACCAGAACTATCCGGACGGGGCCAAAATATGGCTTGTGATGAGCAGCGATGTAGACTGTGTGGGGGTCCAAACGGGTATGACGCATATGATTGGTTGGAACCCAACCGAGTATCTTTTTGAGGGCGAACTGATTACTTTCGACGATACAAACGGCATTTAAACCGAATAGTCGTTGACACAAGCCTTGGAAAAAGGGAATTTCGCCAAATAAGAAAATGGATGCACTCAAAGGCAGGGCCGGAAACGGCCCTGCCGTCTCTATAAACAGTGCGAAATTTCAGACCACAAGGAGGTAGAATTATGAGTTTTTTTCTCCAACACAAAAAGATATTGTCCGTTTTATTACTGATAAGCTTTTCATGTTTGACCGTGTACTTTTCCCCGGCACAGGCCAGGCTCATCCCCACGGCTAAGGTCCTAAAAGAAGGCTCGCCCGGCTCAGAGCGTGCGAGGCTTAATGCCTTTCTGGAGCGGGAGGAGGTCCAAAATCAGCTGGAGGCATGGGCCTGGACAAAGCAATGGCTAAGGCCAGGGTGGACGGTCTCACAGATGAAGAAGTGGCTAGAGTAGTACAGAGGTTGGATCAGTTGCCCGCTGGTGGTGATGCCTTTGGTGCCGTTATTTTCTCGGCAGTCTTCATTTTTCTCGTGCTGCTCGTGACGGACATCATGGGTTTCACGGATGTGTTTCCATTTGTAAAAAAAACATCCTTATCAGTGTGGTCCTGCCGCTCTGGCCATGGTATTGAATTGGTCGGGCTCGCAAGTCACCCCCGAG
The DNA here is from genome assembly GCA_964639275.1 of uncultured Desulfobacteraceae bacterium. GTDB lineage: Bacteria > Desulfobacterota > DSM-4660 > Desulfatiglandales > Desulfatiglandaceae > CAZXCQ01. The sequence goes on from CAZXCQ010000045.1 coordinate 2,507, forward strand.
GAGATTACGGGTGAAATTTACACCCCTGGCAGGAAAGGGAGTTTACAGCCCGTGTTGATTAGTGCCTCCCGTTACCACAGTCGTTTGCCTTATGTCATCCGGGATTTCGAGGCTTTGATACAGGAGGTAGCTGCAGGTCACCCGGTTGTTGTTTTACAAAACCTTGGGTTGAGCTGGTACCCCCAGTGGCACTATGCAGTAGAGATCGGATATGACTTAGAAAACCGCTTAGTCATCCTTCGCTCGGGGAAGGTTTTCAGGATGGAAAAAGGTTGGTCCCTTTTTTGTCGCACATGGGAACGTGCGGACAAATGGGGGCTCCTTGTCTTGCCCCTCAATCGGTTGCCGGCAAGTGCGGATGAAAAGTCCTACCTGGAGGCGATACTGACCTTGGAAGCGGTGGGCAGGCATGAAGAGGCCTCCATGGCATATAAGACAGCTCTAAAGCTATGGCCAAGGAGCCTGGGGGCGATCATGGGGTTGGGGAATAGCCTCTATGCCATGGGAAAGCTGCATGAAGCAGAGGCGGCCTTCCGCACTGCCATTAAGCTTTCCCCCACCTGCGGCGATGTTTACAACAATCTGGCGCACGTGCTGGCTGAGCAAAAACGCTACGACGAGGCCCTAAATGCAGCCCGTAAGGCGGTCCGTCTCGGAGGCTTAAATTATAGTTATATATTATGGAATGCTAATAGAAATTACCGAATTGAAGGAAAAGGAGGAGAGGCTATGAAAACATCAGTGAAACTTAACGGTATATGGTGCAACATGGGAATATTAGCAATGGCGGGAATCCTTATTTTATCCGGTTGCGCAACGCGGAAATACGTTGGGGAACAGATCACTCCGATTGCAGATCGGGTATCGCGAACGGAAAACAGGATTGGACAAACAGAAGGCCAGATTGCCGAGTTGGGTGATAAAGTAACTGCAAACGAAACGAAGATCAGCAAGGTAGGAGTCGATTTAAGCAAGGTGGACACGAAAGCGGAACTAGCGCTTGCAAACTTTGGCAAATTGAAATTCGAACGCCATCTGCTCATTGATATGAGAGACGGCGCCAACTTTGAGTTTAACTCAGCGATATTGCCGGACGAGGCAAAACAGTCGATCGATGTATTTATGGGCAATCTTAAAGGTGAGCTTGCCGGGGTGCAAAACGCCGTATTTCTTATCGCGGGCCATACGGATAATTTTGGCCCCGAAGACATCAATTATGAATTAGGCAAACGTAGAGCCGATGCCGTCAGCAGATACCTGGTCATCCAAAAGAAGATTGACCCGTTACGCGTGGTAACGGTGTCCTATGGAGAAACCTCTCCCATTGCAGGGAATGATACACAAGAGGGTCGTGCAAAGAACAGGCGCGTTGAAATCCTCGTTTACAGGGAAGGCATCACCAAATAGAGGCCGATGTTGCAGAAAATATCCCTGTTTCCTGCAGATTGGCCTGTTATAAGAAAAACACAAAGGGCACAACATTCGGGAAGCATGCATATCCGTCAAGAGGCAGCCTTATCTTGTTTTAACAGCCGTCCCTAAAAGGGGTGGCTGTTGAATTATAAACCTAACAGGAGGCACCTAACATATGAAATTAAAGGCGGTTTTTCAAAAATTTCCTGAAGGTTATGCGGCCTTCGTGGAGGAACTTCCTGGCGCCAATACTCTGGGTGAAACCCTTGAAGACGCGAGAGAGAATCTTAAGGAAGCGGTCCAGCTGATCCTCGAAACAAATCGTCAACTTGCTTAGGAGTCTTTAGCAGGTAAAGATCTCATTCGCGAACCTCTAGCCATGCCCATATCATGAAAAGGCGTAACCTTATTCGGCATCTTGAGCAGCACGGGTGTGAATTTTTTCGGGAAGGGAAGAAACATACTGTATACATTAATCGAGTAACCGAAAAATGCTCCACAGTCCAAGACACAGGAACGTTATTGATTTTACCGCCAAGAAAATCTGGAAAGACTTAGAGATCCCCACACCATAAGATTGGCTATTCTACTATCCCTGTGGTTTCCACCCAGGGTGGGGGGTCACGCAAGTGACCCCTGCTTCAAACATTTCAAGAAGATCACGCTACGCCATCACAAGGGGGCTTTTGTGGGGTGCTTTTCAAGCGGTGGAAATCAAACAGGAATCCCCTGATCACGGACCAAATGGCCGGGGATTTCCTTCCTTTCCTCCAGACTCCCGGCGGACAAGTCATCAGGAACCACTATGATCTGATAACCACGGCGCCTCCGTCGGCAAACCGGTACCCGAACCGATATTGCGTCTATGACCTGGCAAAAAGCATCTTTAGGACGACCCGAATCCCCTTTCTCCCGTCCTTTTCTCAAAAGACAGACAAAACGAACCACGGTCGCCATGCCAGCCAGAGCCAAACCTGCTGGAATCCTTTAACATCCGGGACAGATCCATCCTGTTCGTGGATGACTGCATCACTTCCGGCACCACAGCTGAGCTTTGCTACGAGGCCCTGGTTGCCCCTGGAAATCATGTGGATCGATTGATATGGGTTTACGCGGGAGGCTAACCTATGCTTTGATTTTCCCTTGTCATTATGTTATAGATAAATCAGGAGATTCAAAGAAGTCTAAGGGAGAAACGAAAATGCCCGGACAAGCCTTGAGGAGAGAAAGCACGAACCACCCATTTATTGTCAAAAATCAGGACATATGCGATGGGAGCCCCATCATCGAGGGGACAAGGACGCGTGTTATCGACATAGCGATAGAATATGAAATGCTTGGCCGCTCACCCGATGAGATCATCAGTTCACACCCCCATTTGAACCTGCCCCAGGTCCATGACGCCCTTTCCTTCTATTACGAGAACAGGGACGAGCTCGATCAGAAAGCTGAGCAGGACCAGGAGTTCATCACCCGGCTGAAGAAGAGAATCCCCTCAAAAATCTCATAGGGCCATGGGCAAGATCAGGATCTACACGAACGAAAGCGTTGATGTCGCCATTGCGGAGGGCCTGAAAAGAAGGGGAAGGAATAGCCTTTAGCCGAGGAAATATCTGAATGAAAAAACAAACAAAGGAAGCAAATAGAACCACACCTGCGAAAGAAGGTGATGACTTGCAGCCTGCGACCCTCTTGCAGAAGATTGTAGTGGCTGTGCTTGGCCTATATCTCATCTCCTTGATCTATCTCGTACTAAGCAAAAGCTGGCTGGGGGTCCTGCCTTTTTAGCAGGGGGCAATCATTCTCAGGGGTAGCGGAAACCGGGAATCCAAAAAGGGAGTCTTAGAAAGCACGTGCCCCGATTTAGTGAGAAGGTACCTTATTATGAAATCGCCGGCATCCATATTCCTTTACTGCCCCTTCTTGCTCCTTTCCCTTTCGCACAATCTCCTTGCCGAAGAGAAGACAAACCGAGTCGAAACAGGTGACGGACATCTTACCGGCCCCAGACCACAAATGTACCTTTCTGACAGGCTTTTCAATCTAGAGGCTGTGAAAACAGCTTCTTCTGTCTCTCTAGCTTCAAAACCACAAGAGATTGCGCGTGATAGACGATTCATATCTTATGATAACGGGACGGTACTGGACACAAAGACGCGTCTGATTTGGGCGGCCAAAGACAGCGGAAAAGGTCTCTTTGAGTATGAGGCAAAGGCCTTTATAAAAAACTACCGGGGGGGTGGATATACGGATTGGCGCATGCCCACTATGGATGAACTGGAGGTGATCTACGATCGTAACTCCGCAAATAGACACGGTTATCATGTCACCAGACTGATCGATATCAGTGATGGGTGGGTATGGGCACTGGAAGGTTGGGGCTATATAAATGCCTTCAGCTTCAGTTTTGGTTTAACAACCGATGAAGTCGCCAGCACCCATAGCGCCTGGAGCTTCCGGACTCCCTCCCTTGGCTACCGAGCCCTCCCGGTGCGCAATGACAATTGAACATTTGGCAGTAATATCTCAAAAGTAGGAGAATGCCGGGTCCGATAATGACCCCTGGGAAGGAGAGCACCATGAAATCATTGAGAAGGCTTTTGACCCTCTGTCTGGTGGTGGGACTGGTTGCAATTCTCCTGGTCAAATGTGGAGATGATTCTGATGAGCCAACCAAATATATCACGCGCACACATTTGATATATGCGAAGTATGGAACCCTCAGCCCTGTCAGCCAGGGCATGGATGGAACTCTATCTTCCAGCAATCGGAGCAATCAATACATACTAACCCTGGAAGACGTATCAGAAGAGATGCTCTGGTACACGGAACAACCTTCTCGAGAATCCGGTACAGAAACAGTAAGATATTTTACTGCGGTATGGTCAACTGCCTATGGGGAGGTTGCCCCAAACGCCGTATTGGATGGGTACATAGGGACCAATGTGTCAAATGACGGATTCTTCTTGACCTTGAATGCGCCTCAATATGATCCAAATTCCAATAGACTCACCTTTAGTGTCACTCTGCTTGATTCGACCCTGGACAACAAACCCGAAACCACACTGGCTATTGAAAAGATCAAGATCACCATATTGGATAATAGTGCCAAAGATCAGACAGATGACTGGTCGTTTGCGCAAGTGGCACCGGATGCCAGATTTGAGCCAACAGGGACCGGCGGTGTTTACAGCCTTTATTTAAACGATGTTTGCCCTGAAACATACTATCTAGGAAATGCCCCGAATCGTCGATCCTATCTATACTCGGTCAAGGCCTTTGTGCGGAACTGGCAGGAACTTTTTGAGGGCGACCCCCCAAATGCCTCTATGACAACATACTCAGAAAACGGTGACCTCAAGGCGCATATTCTTACTCTTGATAGTCCCGAATATGACGAGGATACCCACAGTGTCATTTATACGGCACGTTTGTTACATGGGGAAATTAAGGCCGGGGAGACGTCATATTCCCCGACCCTGTTTATTGAAGGCCCGCTGACATCCCGTTCTTCAAATTTAGCTCCATCTACTTACAAAGTAGCTTTAAGCGGTACTCACACAATCCAGGTCGAAAACAAGTGTACACAGACAATCTGGTTTGGATCATCTGGAAATTGCAAAACTCAGAAAAGCCCGTGTCCTGAGTTTTATGCCCCACCAAAGGCCTCCAATGTGGAGATCGGTTCCGGGGAGAAGATCGTCTTCCATGTGGACGTGGCCTGGGCCGGCAGGTTCTGGCCGCGCACAGGCTGCAAGTTCAACGACAAGGGACTGTGCCCTAACACAGGAGCGGACTGTTGTGACGCAGGTGGGTGTGTCAACAAAGATCATCAATTCGCAAAGGGCTGTTTCTATTCTGGCAATCCTCCCGTTTTGCTGATCGAACCCACCTTTGATGCACCCAGCGGAAACGGCCCCATTGACTACTTTGATACCAGCATGGTGGATGGATATAATGTCCTCATGTCCATCGCGGCCATAGCAAACACCTATAACCCATCGCCGGACCCGGGGATGGACCCAAAATATTGGTGCACCACGGCAGGCTGCAATTCGAGCCCTGAGTGCCCGGAGTTTCTGAAAGACAGCAAAGGGAATTGCTGGAGCCCATGCCAGCATGCGATACGCACTGGGTTGCCCACGGCTGAACAGGAAAAGCTATGCTGTACGTGCTCTATGACAGAACCGATCACCTGCCCGGAGTCAGCCTGTGACGGGCATTACGGGTGCTCACCATATGTAAAGGACACGGAAGGGAAACAGAAGTACCCGCCAAATATGTGTTGCGACCCTTGGGGAAAACTCAACAACAACCGCCCCTGGGATCAAAAGTACATCGAATACATCGATGATGTGAAAAAGGCGTGTCCTGAAGTCTACGCATGGCAATTCGATGACTTTAAAAGCACTATCAATTGCAGAAAAACCAACGGCCAGGTGGACTACAAGATTACCATATGCCCATAACATAGCCCTTCCAGCTTTTGCCGGCCTTGATGGTTTCGTAAAAAGTCGTTACCCCGTTGGAGCTTGTGCCGGACTCGATCCGGTAACCGGAGTCCGGATATTTTGTATGTGGCTGAAAGAACTGGATTCCAGGGGCTGCCCCGGACGTGATCCGGGATTCGCCTGTCTGCGTGCGTTAACGCACAGGTAGGCCGGAATGACGTAAAAAGGGCATTTTCGACCTCTTCGATGCCATCAACCTTTATTTAACATGCTGCCCGGGAAGGCGCTGGGGCATAACGCGCGTACAGTTTTCATATCGACAGCCATGGAGCTAGGTTCTGCAATGGGGGAATTCAAAAAGATAAAGGCCCTTAGAAGGAATAGCTCACCCCGATGGTCAGGGCCGACCGGCTCACAAAGGTACCCTCGATATTGGCCTTGAGGTTTTTCCACACGTTAACGTCAACCCCGACCAGGGCGGTGAAGTTATTCTCGTTGCTGAGCGAGCCCTTGTAATCCACCCAGCCGTAGGGCGGGACTTCAAGGTTCCACCTGCCCTTATAATCGACATTGTAGTAGCTGTACCCTGCCCCCACGTAGGGAGTGAATCTCCCGAGGGTCCAGTAGACATTGGCGATCGCATCCACCTGCCAGTAATCCATTTGATCATCAGTGAGCCAGTGAAACTCCGCAGCCGTCTTGCCGTAAGTGAGGGATCTCCAGTTCTTGACCGTTCGGTTGTCGTATCGAAGATACTGGGCACCCGCGGCAAGACCGATCCCGTTGGCAAATTCATAGATCTTCCCTTTTGCACCGATGGCCCAGACAAAGGCGCTCGCGAGATCCGCCTTCCAGTAATCACCAGGCTCTGTATCGGTCCACTTTCCCCCATCCACTATTCCTAACTTGCAAAAGAGGTTGATACAGTCGATGAGGCCATAGGTTATTGTGGCCATATAGTATTGATCCCCTTCAAAATCACTCCCCTGACGATCCGTCTTCTTGTAACCGCCAGGGTAAGTCTTTTTCAGGTCATAGTCCTCAAATGCCTGTTTGAACACCCAGTTTCCCTGAATTCCTACAGCAAATTGGCCCTTTTGAATGAGCTTGGCAGGATTTCCCAGCTCCTGAGCAAATGCGACACTCCCCGGTAACGCCAAAAGAAATACCAGCAGAATAATTATCTTTTTCATACTTACTCCCTCTTTCGAAAAGCGGCATATGGTTCTGAAGCCACTGCTTATCATAACGTTCAATCGCCGTGCCGACCGCAGGAAATACCCTTAGTGGAAGTGCTTGTCACACGGGTTCTGTACCCAAAGATACCCTCCTGAAAACCTGTATCGCTCTCTGCTTAGTTGTACACCACTCGATCCATTTTTGTCACACAACAGATCCAAAGTCCATCACCTTTTCCTCTCCCAACATGTTGGAGAAAGACAAAAAGTTATTGTTTCCCTGTCGACAAGAAGGCCGAAGGCGACATTGGAAACGCATGCCACATCAGGCTTGCGGTGATGCTTGCCTGTGCGTGTCCGCAGGCAAACAGGCATCCGGTGCTCTGCACCATATTCCCATCCAAGGAATCGAACAGAGGGGGACTTTTTGGACGGCTTTCCAAGCTGCTTCAGGAGATGGTTACGCCCTGTCAGGTCTGGGCGTTGATGACCGATCATGTGCTTCTGCTTCTTCGCATTGGAACCGCTTGTTTTTTAGGATCTATCGAGAATCGAATCATTTGTGTCGCTAGTTGAATCTCATTATTCATACCCTTCCCAAGAGAAGTTCAATTTCACTTGGGTCCCGTACAATTCAACCCAAAAGGCAGGTGGATTGGGATCGTACCAGCTACCCTCTTCATATTGCTTCTTGATAGTTTCCAGGGTATCGTTCCCCAGATGAAACGGTCCAGCTTCATTTAGCAGGACCTTATTGCTGTCATTCTGGTCAACGATCTTGATATCGCGCACCTGGATGTCGTCATAGGTATCGCGAGATGCCAGGGACCGGATCGTAATGGAGTTTGTTCCCGACTCCAGGGTCCCGCACCACAAAAACGGAACTTCACGCGCAAGATAACCCGCGGCCTTCCCTGTTTCTTTGATGCGTCCTACGGTTTTATTGTTTATATCCACTTCCGGTGCGCCGCCATCAGCGCCTCCGATCTTCACCGATATGAGGATAGGGGTCTCTGCAACAAAGGGATCACACTCACCCGGATCCACGTTACCGTTTTTATTGAGATCTTCATCACCATCGTCATAGGGGTCGCCATCGTAGTTGCGGTTGTTCCATATCTTCCAGCCGTTAAATGGACGCCTCAGCTTAACTCCCTTGCCATAGATCCATGCCCAGATTTCCACCTTATCCGGTATCCCGTCGCCATCGGTATCAGGATTTCCCGAATCTGAAAAAAAGCGGTTCTTCTCGTCGAAGTCCTTGATCCCGTCTTTATCGCTGTCCCTGTCCAAATCTTCTTCTTGAATTCCTTCGCTGTTCTTGGGTGGAGCCCATATACAAACCAGTTTGCTGGTTGAGAATTTCACAGTAGATTCGGTTTTCGTCCAGGGATCGATGAGGTGGATAGCGTCATCCGAATCGTTCTCGTAATCATCGAAACCGTCGATCACCATCACATGTTTTGTGGTGGCTGTAACAAGCGGGCGTCCTTGAAGGATATAGTCCTTTACTTTGCTAAAGGTAATTCCCTCTGGTACCACCCAGGGATTTCCTTTGAGCGCGTACGAGAGGGCATGGCTGACCTTCCAGCCTGTAAGGCCTTGGCCATGCCCCAGCTGCCCTGCTGCGGTCACGGCCAGTGGGGAAAACACGGCATATGAGATCCCATCCCGTGAAACCTTTCCCTTAAAATACCCGCTCACCATCGCCACCGAAGTTCGACCGCAATAGACGTTGCAATGGGGGCAGCTATGGATGCCTTGGAGTGGGCCGGTATGGGGTTTATCCCAGGCATGGTCACCTTTTTCAGCGCATCCCGGGCATAAGAGATATGTGTCCTTTTTCTGAACCAGGTAAGGGGTTAACGCCAGATCTACAGTTAGCCAGGGATCTTCCCTCATGGAGGTTTTGATCTCAAACGCGGAAGTCTGAGACCATAAACTCTCCTCAGAATTCTCAGTTATTGATTTTACCCTCCAGTAATACCTGCCATCCTGTAAAGACGTGTCATAATAATAAAGGGACCCGTTGGTGCTAACGGAAAACATCGGGGAACTGAAATCATCGCTATCATCCATTTCCAGACGAAATTCTTTGATGTTGATAAACCAATCACTCCAGGCAAAGCTGACCGTGTTAACTGCAATCCCAGAGTCTGGAAAAGGAGAAACAAGCACCGGCGCAGGGATTGCATTTCTCACCCCTTGGGTGGTCTCATTTTCAGCATAGATAACCCAGTGGACGCCGATCGATGTCGTATACACATCCGGATGCACGCCGATGCTTTGATTGGCTGTCACCGGTCCATAGCCGCCATATTCCTCGGCGTTGTTGACGTAATGCCCGTCGTGAGCGTAATCTCCCCATGAAACAAAATCTATTTTGGTACTGGAACTGTGGTAGTTCCCGGAGTATAGGATACAGGTATCAGATGCGTTGTCAAAGACATCGCCCGAAAGGGTGTCGCTGTGCAATACGGCATACCCATCGTCGAAGCCGTAGTCGTTTTGCACGGCGCCCAATCCGTCAAATAGGATCACGACATATCCACCCGGAGGGACCTCTGGAAGTTCCGCCGGGATAGCGTAGGTATCCCCTTTCTCATTGGTGATCTCAAACAGATCCATATCCGTAGGATCTGAACCAGAGTTATACAATTCAACCCATTCAGTGCCTGTGGGGGCGAAAAACAGCACTTCGTTTAGTCGAATGGGTGATGAGGCAACACCGCCGCTCCCACCTCCACTGTCGCTGCATCCACCGCCTACACCCATGATGATCATCAACCCGAAACTCATAACGGACAACAGTGAACCGCAACCAATACCCCTCATACTGCGAGTCCTCACCTTTCTCATGTCCATTGTCCCCCTTCCATTGTCACCACCAAAATGAAATATCCTAGTAACGTTCAAAATTGTTGGCACGGCTCAACCTTATCCCCAGACCTGACATCGCAAGGAGCAGGTATTGAGGGCTTTCACGGAGCGACTGTCGGGAGGGCGCCGTCTCTTCCGGACTTATCTCTGGGGGAAACCGAGGCTCTCCCGCTCTCAATGAGCGGGAGAGAACGCGGAGGGGGCAGGAATCCCTCAGAGATAAGTCCGAAGAAGAGACCAGCCCGTGAGACTCGGAGCGAGAGGAAAGTCCTCAATACCTGCTAAAGATGCCCTCAACTTCTCCACGCCAACACTCTTGAACGATGCCAATATCCTATTGATCCACCAATTTGGTATCAATTTAGCCCTTTTCAAAATCGAAGTATTTATCCAGCCCCATATGGTAATGCAGCTGAAGGAATCGTCTTTTCCCCATCTTTGATAGAAGCGAGAGATAGGTAAATCCCTCTATGGGAAGCGAATAACGCTCTAATCCGGGTTCCGTGCATTGTTGACATTCGGGGTAGCGGCCGACCCTCCGACGAAATCTTGCGGCCTCATGTGAGAAAAAGAGCGCCTTGACAGGTGTCTCCAAAATATTTCCGGGGCTCATATCTATGAGCGGGCACAGAAACAGTTCCCCATTGCTTCGAACAAAAAAGTAGTTAAAACCGCATGAACAGGGCTTTTTCATCCTGCCCGTCTTGAGATATTGGACCAGTGTATCGGCGTGATAACTCCAGCGAAACAGACCGGTCTGGTAGAAACGGATCATGGTTTCGATATCATCCGGGCCAAAGGCCAAGTCTTTTGCTTTCTCTTGATTTAGATAACGACCCTCTGTAACGATGCAGGGCGATATAATGGTAAAGATGTTTTTGGAGTCTGCATATCGGGCAATCCTGTGCAGCTCTTGAACGTTTATGGGTAAGATAGTTGTCTTTATTCCAATAATAAGATTGGGAAAAAAATCCCTGAACCTTACAAGGCCCTCGATTGTCTGATTGACCTTTTCCCAGGCATTCTCGTGGTTTCTTATCTTATCATGGAGACCGCCTACCGCATCCATGGCGCAGACCATGACCAGATCGAGATTCTTGGCCCGAAGCCTTTGAAGGATTGCTAGCGTATATTCAAGTACTCGTTTTGTCAACAACCCATTGGTGGTTATGGCAATGGATCGAAGGGCCTTCAGGTTTTTTTGTTTCATCCCGCAGATGCCGGCAAAAAGATCGGGGAGATCCGTCCGCAGGAAAGGCTCGCCCCCGGTAATATCCAACTCCCTGAGATCAAAAAAGAGATCTGACAAAAGGAGACGCATCCATTCCTCCACAGGAAGATTTGGCACCTCACGGGGAATCCGCCAGATATTGCACATGATGCACTCTGAAACACAGTCATGGGTGATCTCAAGACTCAGGGCCTGGGGTGTCGCTGGTTTGCCACGCCATCTGAGATAGCGGTAGCGAAGCCCGTTTTTAAGGAGGTGAAAGACCAGCTTAAGGGGCGAATCCGTCATCATGCCTCTTGGACGGGGGATCTCCAGGTAATACGGGGGGCCACCGGGCCAAATCTGATGTTCTTGAGACATCCCCACCAGACCCCCAGCTGGTAGGATAGCTGTTCCATGGTAAAATAGAAGAGAAACCACAAGGGGTTTAGGTGGGGCCTTTTGATCATGTAATCCACGATGCCGGTGATCAGGTGCATGCCCACGATGGTTGCAAAAACCACGGGCACAAAGGGGAGGAAGAAAAGACAGCATACGAGATAATATCGGGATACAAATGCCGAGATATGATAGAAAAAAGAGAGGTATCCTCGAAACGCGGAAAGCGCTGTTTGAAAAAACCCTATGGGCATATTCTTCCGCCGTATCTTTCGCCATCTGGCAAAAAGATCCGTGAGGAGGACGATTCCCCCGAGGCCGGATAAGAGGAAGTTTCCCATAACAGGCCCAAGTAGAATAAGGACCCAGAACACGGCCGCCGCAGGAGGTATATACAATCTCTTGGTCCGGCCAGTATGCAGGCGCTGTAGTAGAGGCTCTGAGGTGCCGTAGTCAAATCGCCTGAGACAGAATGATATCAGTCGATTCCGGTGTTTGTGGAAGACCCTGCCCATTGGCACATACGCCACAGGATAGCCCCGGTCCTGTAACCTCCAACAAAGATCCACATCCTCTCCCACGACAAGGTCCTCCCTGAAACCGCCCAGCTCCAAAAAGGCCTCCCGCCTGACCAGGAGGTTACACGAAGGCACATAGAAAAATGGATCATTTTCCCGCGAACTCTTAAACCGCGAGCCCATATTCAACGAAGACCTGACCGCTTCATATCGATCCAGGGTTTTTTTGTGAAAAAAGCTTTCAACGAGGCCCCCGATGGCACCGAGTTCACCGTCTTTAAAGCCAGGGGTCAATTCCTTTAGCCACAAGGGGTCTGCGAGACAGTCCGAGTCAACAAAGGCGAGGATTTGCCCCCTGGCCCTCTTGGCCCCCAGGTTCCGGCAAAAGGGGGCCTGTCTGTGTCCCATTAGGGAGACAAGACGCACGGGGAAACGGGATACCGTCTCTGGCGTGTCATCAGTCGATGCGTCATCAACCACGATGATCTCCAGCTTATCCGGGGGATAATCGAGGTTCTCAAGCGACCGAAGACAGGCGGCTATCTCGATTGGACGGTCCCTTACCGGGATTATCACGGACACAGAGGGATAGTTGTCGACCCGCGAAACCCCTCTTCTTTCAAGGTACCCCTTGTGGACCAGCTCGTTCAAAAAGAGTTCGACCTTCTCCGGGTCGGCATCGCCCATTGAATCGCATATGGCTTTTGGGGTGAGAGGTTCTCCTCTCGACAATCGCTCAAATAGAGGCCGCCACCAGGGATTGAGACCGATTCCTTTTAGAGGGAAATGGAGAACCAGGACCAGCTTGCCGTCCTCCATGTGGCAATCAACCGACCCCGAAAGGCGGTAGCTGAGCGCCTCTAAGTGCCGCGTTTGTTGTATCTGCTTCATCCCGTCGCTGACCATCCCGCATCCACATTTACAACCGTCCCGGTAAGACACCGGCTTTCTTCAGAGAGCAACCAGCATACGGCACGGGCAACATCCCCGGGTGAAATGCGTCGATCCTGGAAGAGATGTCCTTGCGAGAAGTGCTGGTAGCTGTCCTCTTTCATGCCGATCTGAGAGGCCAATCCCTCCAGAACAGGCGATTCAACCGTCCCGGGGCATACGACGTTGACGTTGATGTTATGATCGGCAACTTCCATGGCCAGGGCCCTGGTGAATCCGATGATCCCGTGCTTGGCAGCACAATAGTGAACGCTTAACCCGAGCCCGACAAGCCCTGCCACCGAGGAGATGTTGACTATTTTTCCGTAATGCCTGTCAATCATATGGGGCAGCGCGTGTTTGCAGCAGAAAAAGGCCCCCTTGAGACAGGTATCCACCACCTCGTTCCAGGCGCCCTCGGTCATCCGGACGATCGGATAAAGCGAGTTCACACCCGCGTTATTGACAAGGAAGTCCAGGTGGCCAAACGCCTCAACGCTCTTCTGAACCGCTATCTTTACCGCTTCCTCGGACCTCACATCACAAATAAGGCCCAGGGCGTTCGCACCCTGAGAGGAGAGTTCTTTGACCGCCCTGTCCAATTGATCGGTTGAGGATAATGCATAGGGTATGGTCTCAAGATCCCCACATATATCGGCCAGGACAACCGACGCCCCCCGGCCGGTCAGTTCTCTGCCAATTGCCGAGCCGATACTCCTGGCCCCACCGGTGATCAGCGCCACCCTCCCTTCAAATTCTTGAAAAGGCTTTTCAGGCAATATGATCAATCCCCCCTTTTTGTATCAAATTAGCTTTTTTCAAAATCGGCACTTGGAGACGGCAATGGGGGTTCCGGAATCCCCATTGCCCGGCTTTCAAAAAACTAAAATGTTACCCCTTTTCGAGTTTTTTGTCTTTAGGAACCCATGCTTAAGCAAGAAACCAATAATCCCTTCCGTTTGGGCCTCAGGGCTCCCTGTCAGGATCTCACCCCTTTTTTCTATGCGACTCCCGCCAAGCAACTGCTCGATCCGTTCATGGGCATCAAGCCGGCTATCGGGTGATGCGATCTCTCTGGGCCTGGGTCGGGGTGGAAAAATCCGGGCGGAAACGGTCCTGGACGCCCCCGGTTTTGGCGGGTAATCCAGTCTCTCGAGCGGAACACTGAGGGCGCGTTGTTTGTCCATATAGGACGGAGCGCGGCCGGTGCCATGACCCATATCCACACTCAAGACCATCGGAAGCAGGCACTCAACGACCTCGCGGACCCCCCGCCCCGCACTTCTCTTGACCGCCAACAGGCGTTCATCCTTTATCTCGGTCACCCCTGTAACGGCAGATACAAAAGGCATCCCCAAATGATGGGCCATAAATGCACCCACCTGTCCGTCTTGTCTGTCCAGAGACTCCTTTCCACACAAGACAAGATCAGCCCCCAGATCCTTTGCGGCCTGCGCCAGTAAGCCGGACTTATACCATGGATCCTTACCATTCTCATGTTCAATCTGAAACAGGCGGTCGGCCCCCAAGGCCAAAGAGCGTCTCAGCTCCGGCTCGGCGATCATCGGCCCAAGGGTGATGACATAGATCTCTCCGTGACCCACCCGCTCCTTGATTGACACGGCCATCTCCACCGCAGCTTCGTCATAGGGGTTGACCCGGTATACCCTGTCCTCGGGGGCCAGGAAATACTGTCCGGGGTCCATACCCGTCCTTGCGTAAATATGGCAGATCTGTTTGACGCACACAACAATTCTCATAAGGACCTCGATTTTCTGTAACACTTTAGCGTTTTGAAACCCGGGCAATGGGGATTCCGGAACCCCCATTGCCCTCTCCAAAAGCCAATTTTGAAAAGGCTAAATTCATACGATTTCCTAACCCAGTGAGAAAGCTACCATCTCGATGATATCCTTTACCCTGGGAGGACCTTCCAGATCAAGGGACTTGAGGCCGTCATCCAGCATGGTCAGACAGTAGGGGCAGGCCGTGGCAACAAGGTCTACCCCGGCCTGCGTGATCTCTTTGGCCCGGATCTGATTGATTCGACGTCCCAGTCTCTCATGGAGCCACATCCGGCCGCCGCCGCCACCGCAGCATGACGTCTTTCTATCGCTGTGGTCTAATTCCTTGAGTGCCAGCCCGTCGATGGAAGCGATGATCTCCCTCAAAGGCAGTGAGATGTCGTTGATGCGGGCCAGGTAGCAGGGGTCGTGAACGGTGATGGTCTTGTTGAGGGGAAATCTGGGTCTAATCCGTCCCTCATGGATCAAATCGATTACAAACTGGGTGCCGTGTACGACCTCGATCTCCGCTCCCAGCGACGGGTATTCGTTTTTCAGGGTGTTAAAGCAATGCGGGCAGAGGGTTACGATTTTTTGAATGCCGTATTGCCTGAACCGGGCAATATTTTTTTTGGCTAGGTCCAAAAAAAGTGCCTCGTCCCCCATTCTCCTGGCCGGATCCCCGCAACAAAGCTCCTCTTTTGAAAGCATACCAAAACCGACTCCGCCCTCTCTCAGTATCCTGGTCAAGGCCCGGGGCACCTCTTGATATCCGGGATGAAACGCGCCCGAGCACCCGACCCACAAGAGGACCTCCGAATCCGGGGCTTCAGAGACCAGCGGCACGTCTCGATCAAACGCCCAGTCTCCCCGGTGTGCGGCCCCCTTTCCCTGGACATCCCCAAATATCTCCAGGTTTCGTATCATGGGTCTTGCTTCGGAAGGGAGTTGACCCTGCCGGAGGACCAGATATCTTCTCATATCGATGATCTTGTCCATGGGCTCGATATAGACGGGACAGGTTTCCACACAGGCCATGCAGGTCGTACACGCCCATATCTCGTCGGTGGTAACGGCATCTTCCACGACCGGCAGCGAGAAGTCATCCCCTGCCTCCATCTGTTTCAGGATATCTCTCATCACCTTCCGGGGGGAAAGGGGTTTGCCGGAGATGGCAGCAGGACAGTTCTTCTCGCATCGACCGCAGGAGACACAGGCCTCGGCATCCATTAATTGCTTCCAGGTAAATTCCTCCAACCGGCCAGCACCGAGAGGGCCGTTTTGCAGGTCAACCGGTCTTGTGTCGCCCCGGGGTCCCCTTTTTCTGTAATAGATGTTTATGGGCGAGAAGACCAGATGCCGCATAGACGTGAAAGGCAGCATGGCGATGAGAAAGAGGACCGAGAAAAAATGAAAACGGATCATCAACTGCATCAGAAGCGGAGAGCCTGGTAACCCGTTTGAAAGGACCCAACCCACCGGGTATGACCAGGAAAACCCCGCATGGACAATGCTAAGACGAGCGCCTTCGGCCACAAAACCGGTCAACAGAATAACCAAAAGGATAATCAGGGGAAAAAGAGAACCTTCCGGGGCCTGCCCACGGGTAAATGCGATCCTCCTTCCCAGGAAAAACAGCGTCCCCAAGAGCATGAGAAATCCCACCATCTCCCCCAGAAAGGACAAGATCCGCGCAACAGGCCGTGGGCCGGTAAGACCGAACTGGGCGAGAATGACCAGGAGCACCGGGATCACGACCCCCCAGAAGAGAAAAAGGTGGGGGATTCCGGTCAAGCGATCTTCGAGGATCTTTCTGTGCCCCAGCAGGTACCTTAGAAGCCCTCTCCAGTCTCCACACCTCTCTTCACCCTGCCCCATCCGACAGGCCCTCAATCGTTTCCGAAGGCCCGCGGCCATCACGATAATCGCAAGTGTTGTCAGAAGGATGTCGAGGGCACTCAACAACGGGCTATCTCCCTGGACCGATGGATCTTTCAGACGTCTTTTTCAAAACCCATCTCACTCCGGCAAACAACAAGACCCCTAAAAAGATGAGATAGAAGATGCCGGCCATCATGATCCCCGGGTGGGTCTTGAAATCGGCCTTTGGGTGGATATATCCCAGTAGAGGGGGCTGTCCTTTTGGGGGGAGATGGCATCTATGGCAGTCCTGATCATTGAGGGGCCCCTTTTCGCCATGCGCGGCCTGGCCCTGATGGCACCCGAGACAGTTGTTCTTATCATACGATACGCCAAAATCCTGCTTGCCGTGTGATGCGACCCTCAAGGATGGAAGCCATTCGAGCCACCCGGTCTCGCCACACTCGGCCGGGTGGCACCCCTTGCAGGTCTTTCGCAGATTCTGAGGATAGACCGAGGAAGATGGATGATCCTTCTTTAAAATGGAGTGGGGGGGGTGACACGACTGACATCCGGGCCGAAGATCCTCTCCCGCCTTTAGGCCGTGGAGGTTTTCCTGCGCATGGCATCGTGAGCAGTCAACCGCCCCTGCCCCTTTGACCGTTTGATGGTCCGCTCCCCTGACACCGGTATGGCAGTCCAGACAGGTCATCTCGCTACCATGTACCGAACGGGTAAATTCTTCTACCGGGACCTCAAGCCTGCTTTCCCGGCTCCCCGCCTGATGGCACCTGACACAGTCTTCCATCCGATAGGCCATCGCACCATAGACCGGAAAAAGAAGGGATATCAAAACCCAGGCCACAAATATCTTCATAGGGCTATCCCCTCTCCTTCCATTCTTTAGGGCTCGTTCAAAAATAATTTTGGCAGTATCAATTTAGCTTTCTTCAAAATTTGAACTTGAGTCAGGGGAATGGGGTTTCACAAAGTGTTACAATTAGCAGAATTGACGCTCAAATTTGGGTCAGATTTGGTTGCCACCATTGAGTGAAGCCACCCCAGAGAAATAAGCTTCGCATTTCACGGGGCAGGCAGGAATAGCTGAACTATTTCGAGGACTTCACGATTGAGTGGCGACCGAAGATGGCCCAAAGCTGAGATGGGAAAATGTTAAGTCATTTTTGAACGAGCCCTTAACCGCTCAATTAACAGCGGCAGCACCTCGTGCACATCTCCCACCACGCCCAGATCTGCAAATCGGAAGATCCTCGCACGGGGGTCTCTATTAATGGCCACGACCAGTTGAGCCCTTTCCATACCAGCGGTAAACTCGTTGGCCCCGGAGATCCCGCAGGCAAAGATCAGGCGCGGAGCCACGGTCTTGCCCGTCTGACCGATCTGACGGTCAAAAGGAAGGGTCTGCCAATCGATCACAGGTCTCGTGCCCGCTACAGACCCACCCAGCAAACCGGCCAGTTCATGGACGATCTCAAAGGATTTTCCCCGCCCCACCCCACGGCCTCCCGAGACAATGATCTCCGCCTCTTCAAGATCGAGGTCCTGAGGTGCTGCGTCGATGATCCTGACCGTGCGAGTCTTCAAATGGTCGGGCGATACATCCAAGGCCGCGAGAAAAATCTCGACCGGTTTACCCGCCTCAGGATCGGGGGTGCTCAGGACCGACGGCAAGAAACTGACAATAATAGGCCCCGGGTGATCAAAATGGATCTCCTCGAACAGATGGCCATTTGACACGGGGCGGACAACAAAGGGCCGTCCGTCCGGGTCGATTCTGAGGTCCGCAGCCCGCGTCACCAGGGTTGTATCGAGCAGGGCGGCAAGCCGCGGGCAGAGATCAGCCATCTCCGGCGTATGGGCCGTCAGGATCATGTCGGGATGATGGGTCTCTGCAAGGTTGAAGAGGGTCTTTGTAAAGAGCTCTCCCTGATAATGGATCAGGGTCTTATCCTCCACATACAAGACCTTTGTGGCACCATAAGCCCCCAATTTTTCTAAATCCGGTGCCAGGCCGCTGCCCAGGGCCACAGCAACCACAGCGCCGTCTCGGCCCGGCCCGGAAAGGAGGCGCCTTGCCTCGGCGATCAACCCGAAGGTCACCGGTTCGAGGGCACCTCCTCTCTGTTGAACAATGATCCAGATGTTTCCCAATCTTGATCTATCCACTCCACCTACTCTGATTTATATAGCTTTTCGGATAAATAGTTTTACCGATTCCAAGGATGTGAAATCTGCAACCAAATGTTTTAAATACAAAATCGACTCCTTGTAACACTTTAGCCGTTTAAAACCCGGGCAATGGGGATTCCGAACCCCCATTCCCCTGTCTCCGTTCTAATTTTGAAGAAAGCTTGTATAATGAAATAGAGTCAATATAGCTATCAGAAGCCCTAAATTGATACGATTTCTTCTGAAATCCACAATCCACAATCCGCAATCCTATAGCATCCTTCCCACCCGGTGTCCTTCCAGAATGGCCATGTCCGTCTTCCGGGGGGCCACACAGTCGCCGATGCGATAGAGCTCTTTGACCTTTCCCTTGAGGGCAAAGTAGAGTTCGTCGCTCGCCACATTCCCCGCCGCCAGGACCACCGTGTCATACCCTTCAAAATCGATCATCTTGTTGGAGTAGACATTGAGCCCCTTGACCCGGGTGCCTTCAATCTCAAGGACGGCAATATCCGGGGTAAAGGTCACCCCTTTGCAGGCCAGCCGCTGTCTTGCCAGCTGGAGATCCTGGAGCGGACCCAGTTGCCCCCCAACAAAGAGAGAGGGGGTAATCATATGGACGGTCCTTGCCCGGTCGGCCAGAAACTCTGCCGTCCCCGTGGCCTGATGGTGGCCGTCAAGATCGATCAGCAGGATTTTCTGACCCGGTTCTATTTCCCCCTTCAATACCTGCTGCGTATTGACAACCTGAGGGAACCCATATTCCCCTGGAAACGGCCTCTCTTTTGGAACAGAACCCGTGGCCACCACAACGGCATCCGGTTTTTGATTCAAGACCATTTCCCCGTCGGCCTCCACCCCGAGTCGCATATCCAGTTCAAGCCTGCTCACCTGGCCGAGCAGCCACCGGGTCACACCCGTGATCTCCTGCCGGCCCGCCGCCTTTCCGGCAATCAGGTTCTGCCCGCCCACCTCCTCTTCGCGCTCAAAGACCACCACCCGGTGCCTCCTCAGGGCGGCCACCCGCGCGGCCTCAAGACCAGCCGGGCCGGCCCCCACCACCACTACCTTTTTCGGGCGCTCGCAGGGCCGCATCGTGCCCCTGCCCAGGGTCTTTTCTTCTCCGACAGCCGGGTTCTGGATGCAGCCAAGCCGGTAGCCCAGCCCCATCCGGCCGATGCAACCCTGGTTACAGGCGATACAGTGGCGGATCTCATCGATCCGGCCCTCCCAGGCCTTGTTGGGGAGCTCCGGGTCACAGATAAGCGCACGCACCATCCCGATCATGTCGGCATGTCCGTCTTCAAGGATCTTCTCGGCCAGATGCGGGTCGTTTATCCGGTTGGTGCAAAACACAGGGAGGTTGATGACCGATCGGATTCCCGCGGCGAGCGGCACCGTGTAGGCCAGGGGCGTGTGCATGGACCCTTCCACCAGGTAGAGGTCATAAAAGGTCCCCAGGCTGAGATCCATAAAATCCAGCTGCCCTGTTGCCTCAAGCCGTGCGGCAATCTCTTTGGCATCCGCCAGGGTGAGGCCACCCCGGGGGTGCATCTCATCGGCATTTAAGCGGACCCCCAGGGTAAAATCCGATCCGATCGTCTTTCTGACTGCATCGATGATTTCCAGGCAAAAACGTAACCGATTCTCAAGGCTCCCGCCGTATTCATCTTCCCTGGAATTGGTGGCCGGCGAGAGAAATTGTCTGATAAGGGAACTGTGCCCCACCTGGAGCTCGATACCGTCAAAGCCCCCCTCCACGGCATGGCCGGCGCTCAGGGCAAAGGAGTCAATACACGCGTTGATTTCTTCGATCTCCATCTCCTTAGAGGTCTCCCGAAAAATGGGATCGCTCCCCGGAGAAGGTCCCCAGACCGGGAGCCGGGATATGCCCCCGTCGGCCTGCATCCCGTTGTGATTGAGCTGGGCGAATATCCTGGTGTCAAACGCGTGAATGGCCCGCGTCAGGCGTCTAAAGCCCGGGATCACCTCGGGGCTGAACGCGTCCACCAGCCTGTCATAGGCATGATCCGAAGGATGGACGCTCAGCTCTTCTGTGGTGATCAGCCCGCAGCCCCCCCTGGCACGCTCCCGGTAGTAATAGACGTGGCGCTCGCTGATCTTTTGATCTTCCCCGAAGTTGGTCATATGGGCGGCAAAGTGGATCCGATTTCGGATCACCACATGGCCGATTTTGAGCGGAGAAAAGAGATACCTGAAGTCACTCACAGCCTTGCCCCTGCCTGATACCCCTCAAAAACGGCCACCCCGATGCTCCTCGGGGCCACACAATCACCTGCCCGGTAGAGTTCTTTGACACGGCCTTTGAGTTGTTTGTAGAGCCGATCTTCCACTTGATTGCCCATATCCAGTACAATTGTATCGTAGCCCTCATAGACAAGCGGTTTATGGGTGTATGTGTTTCTGCCCCTTACCCTCTGATCAACGATCTCATGGATCCTCACGTCACTGATGAAAGTCACCCCTTTTTGGAGAAGGCGCTGACGGCTCAGATAAAGATCGCCGATAGGGGCAAGCTCGATACCGATAAAGGGTCCACTGGTTATCATATCCACCCTTTTTCCCTGATCGGCAAGCCATTGGACCGTGGCAGCCGCGCGATGACCGCCATTTTCATCCACAAAGAGGATATTTTCCCCCACCGGGTATTGCCCTTTCAGGACCTGCCAGACATTGAGCACCCCCGGGGGGCCGTATTCACCGGGGACCGGTCTTGACCTGGGTCTTGAACCGGTGGCCACAATCACGGCATCCGGGGCCTCTTGCAAGAGGGCTTGGGCTGTCATCGCGGCCTCTGTCTTGATCAATACCCGCAGCGCCTCCAAGGTGTGAATCTGATATCGAATCACCTCTCCAAGCCGCTCACGGCCGGCCCCCATCTTGGCCAGCCTGATTTGCCCGCCGAGCTCACTCTCCTTTTCATAGAGGATCACCTCATGGCCCCTCTCCCGGGCCACACGCGCCGCCTCCAGTCCGGCAGGGCCACCTCCCACCACAATGACACGTTTTGGGACCTGGGATCTTTGATTCTGTGTCCTGGATTGCCTCTCGTAGCCTACAGACGGGTTGAGTGTACAGCTCAATGTCCTCGAACGGTTTATACGGCCGATACATCCCTGGTTGTCCCTGAGACAATATCTGATATCCTCGGGCCTTCCCTCCATGGCCTTCCTGGGGAGATCCGGATCCGAGATCAGCGGTCTCACCATCCCGGCGGCATCCGCCCAGCCCTTATCCAGGATCTCGTCGGCCATCCGGGGGGTCGAGATCTGGTGAGCGGCTATCACCGGGATGCTGACCGCACCTTTGACCTGCTCGGCCAGCCCCAGTGCAAACCCCTCTGCTGTATGCATGGATGCCATGTTGAGATGGAGATTGTAGTAGGTGCCCAGTGTGACGTTGATAAAGTCGACCGGGCCGGATGTTTCAAAGGCCGCGGCAAGCTGAACCGCCTCCTCCGGGGTGATACCGCCCCAGAATTGCTCATCCACACAAAGCCGGACACCCATGGTGAAATCGGGCCCCACCCCCTGCCGAACCGCCTTTAACACCTCCAGCGGATACCGCATCCGGTTCTCCAGACTCCCCCCGTAGGCGTCGTGGCGGTGATTGCTGATGGGAGAGAGAAATTGCCTCAGGAGGGATTCCGCGCCCATATCGATTTCCACACCGTCTACCCCCCCTTCCCTGGCAAGGCCGCCGGCATGTGCAAATGCCGCTGACACGGTCTCCATGTCTTCCGGCTCCATGGCCTTGCCTGTCTCGCCGAAAGCGATATCGGCCACAGCCGAAGGTCCCCATACGTCATGGCGGGATACGGCCCCGCTACTCTGAAACCCGTGATGATTGAGCTGCGCAAAGACCATGGCACCGGTTTCGTGGACAGCCTGCGTGAGTCTGCGGTACGCGGGGACAATCTCCGGCTCATAGGCCCGGATAACGGTTTCCCAGGGAATGTCCCCGGGATGGATGCAGAGCTCACCCATGACGACCAGGCCGCATCCGCCTGCTGCCCGCCGGCGGTAGTATGCCATATGACGATCTCCAAGCTGACCGTTGACCGCGAAATTCGTCCGGTGTGCCAGGAAGCAGAGCCGGTTGGGCAGTGTTACTCTGCCCACGGTCAGAGGGCTGAATAGATGATCAAACATGGCCGGTCTTACTCTCAAAATCCATACGCAGATTTATCAGGCATTCCGGATCCGGCATGTTGAGATCATGATAGGTGTGGTAGGCCATGGCAGGACATCCTCCCCGGCACGACTCAAATCGGAGGCAATCCGTGCACATCTTCACATCCAGGCTGCGAAGCCTGGAAAAAACCGGTGAGTGATCCCACATCTCCTTAAGACCCGTCTCGCGGACATTCCCCACAAGAAACGGCCTTTCCTGCAAGAATGCGCAGGGATAGACATCGCCGGTCGGTGAGATGCAGCAGGTCATTTTGGCCGCCCCGCACATATCCAGGCCCTTTCTCCGCCGCTTCTCGGATGTGAGGCAAAAAAAGGAATCACCGGTCCGAACCCTGTCATGGGCTTCGAGCCATTCCGCAAGGGTCTCCAGTTGATCTCGGGTGGGCCCCAGGGCGGCCTTGCTCTCCTTGCCCCTGCCCGAGGGGCGGAACCGGGAGACCCGCAGGTCGGCCCCGAATTCCCCGGCCAGGTTTTGAAGGTCGTCCAGTTGGGGGTAATTCAGGCGGGTTAGAACGGTGTTGATGCTGAAAGGGACGCGGTTTCGGGCCAGACATTCGACAGCGCCGATGACCGTTGCGTATGTGCCTCTTCCCCTTATGGAATCATTGACATCGGCGGTTGCGCCGTCCAGGCTCACCTGGAGATAGAGCATGGTCAGTTTGGACAATCTCTTGGCAAGGGCATCGTCAATCAACGTCCCATTGGTGCTGACACAGGTGGTCAGCCCCCTGTTGTGACAATCTTCGAGGAGATCGAGGAAGTCCTGGCGAAGAAACGGTTCTCCCCCGCCGATGTTCACCTGGAACACCTTGATCGCCGCCAACTGTCCCACCAGTTCCCGGCATGTGTTTCGGTCCAGTTCGTCGGGCGATGCACTTCCTGCATCAGAGAGACAGTGGGTGCAGTGGAGGTTACACTTCAGGGTGATTTCCCAGGTGACATTCACGGGGGCCCTCAAGCCAGCCCTGGCCATGCTAACACCCAAGAATAACACCTTTCTCTTTCAACTGCCCCAGGGCCAACTCCAGGTCAAGTATCTGTGATTCTGAAACCCTTGTCTCTCCGGTCTTTCGCACTAACCATTGTTCCAGAGTGAGTTCTCCCTGAAAAAAACGATCCTCCAGTAATCCCCCCGAAGACACAAAATAGAGACGAGGCCCCCTCATCTGATAGAAGAGCAACCCAAAGTCTTCTTTCCTCACCTGGCTCCCGGGGGCGAGTTTCCACCTTGATCCTCCCATTGAATCCCCGATCTTCTCCATTCCCTGCAAACGCCTCAGAACCCCATCTCAGAAAAAACCCTGCCCAATGCGCAATCCTAATTCCTGATTCCTAATACACCCCGCAGATCCCGTCGATGGTTATCTCCTCGATCACGATCTCCTCGGTGAAATAGATATTGTCTTTCCCATTGTCCTCGTGGTTATCCGTGTGGGGCTCTTTGACATCACTATCATCTTCTGTCATGGCTTTGACAACCTCTCTGTTATCCCGTATTTCCCAAGTGTCTCTATGGACTGCCCGAGCGTACTGGCTACCTCAAGGAT
Organism: uncultured Desulfobacteraceae bacterium; assembly: GCA_964639275.1. Taxonomy (GTDB): domain Bacteria; phylum Desulfobacterota; class DSM-4660; order Desulfatiglandales; family Desulfatiglandaceae; genus CAZXCQ01. Next base: position 27,081 of record CAZXCQ010000045.1, read on the forward strand.
TTTCCTTCACCCAATCACACATCTTTATCTGCCCGGTATTGTGCAAATTGGGTCTTAAAGTCTTCGAGCTCCTCCGGGGAGAGTTCATCAGGGAATCTGAGTTCAACCTGTGTCAGGCTATCGACCATGGTGTTGGCATACGGCGCCAACCCGAGTGCCTTGACCGTATTCCCCTTTTCCAGCTTTATCCTCTGTCCCATAAAGGCGCCCACAAACTTGTCCAGTTTGCGTAGAATCCTTTTCCATGTATTGGCCTCGGCCGCCATGATAAAATCGGCACCTTTTCTGGCATCCTCTTCGGTGCAGTGTTCCAGTCTGACCAATTTCCCGGCGTCAATAACGGCGCACATCATGAGGTCCTTTTCGATCCCCCATGACGGGTTGGCCTTAATCCGATAGGCATAGTGTCCCGACAGTTTCTTTAGTTTGTCTTCAAATTCCGGTCCATACCGTTTGACGCTTTCCTCAAGCCACTCCGCGCTGGGATAAATACATGTAGCCATCTCTTATACCTCCCTGGAAAATGGGTTACTCCGGATATCCCACCCCCAATCTTACCCCGCAAGATTTACGGCGACTTCTCAAAAACCCGGGGGGGACTCATGGCCTGGGTCAGAGATCGCAGACCCAGCGGCCAATGATCTCGCGCTTCTCCATGGCCTGAGCCACTTCGTTGATTTCTTCCAGTTTGAAATGCCTGCTGATTAGCCTATCTATCTTGAGTTCCCCTTTTAGTGCCTTATAGGCCAGGATGGGTATGTCCACCTGGTGACGCAAACTCCCATAAAGGACACCCTGGATTGTATTGGCCTGAAAGGGAAGCATAAACATGGGGAAGGTCGCCATCTCCTCGATCGAGGGTATGCCCACGCCCATCAACTTACCCCCGTTCCGTATGGTAAAAAAGGCCTGCAAATAGGCGCCCACATCGCCGATAACCTCAAAGGCGTAATGGACGCCTTTCTCTGCGGTGAGTGCGCGAACAATGGGTACGGGGTCTTCGTCGGTGCTATTGATAAAGTGCGTCGCCCCCATTTCCCTGGCGATTTCCTCCTTGCTCCCCTCCAGGTCAACACCGATAATGGGGTTGGCGCCCACCAGCGCGGCGCCACGCACCGCGTTGAGCCCAACACCGCCCATGCCCCAGATGGCCACGGATTCTCCCGGCTGTACCTTTGCGGATTTCACCACCGCTCCCCACCCGGTGCCCACACAACAACCCAGGAGGCAGGCCTGGTCAAGCGCCAGTTCCTCCGGGATTTTGACCGACGCAATCGCGGGCGAGACGATATATTCCGAAAACCCTGATACGTAAAGACTGTGGTTGACTTCATTCCCTTCCGCGTCTTTAAACCTGGCGGTCCCATCCAGGAGCTTGCCTGATCCAAGAGAGGGCAGCAGATTCTCACAGATATAGGTTCGCCCGCTGACGCATTGTTCGCAATGACCACATGGGGCCTGCCAGCACGACACCACATGATCCCCCGGTTTGAGAGTGGTCACACCAGGCCCCACCGCCTCAACAACACCCGCGGTTTCGTGGCCGGCGACCACAGGCAGGATATCAAGACCGTAATTGCCTTTCCACGCGGTGAGGTCCGAATGGCAATAACCCGTGTGGGCGACTTTGACCAACACCTCATTTTCCTTGGGTGATTCGAGTTCAAGTTCTTCAATCGAATAGGGTTCCCCCCATCCCCTGCCGACTGCCGCTTTGGTTTTCATGTGGCGCCTCCCTTCATATCTTGTATCCATTTAGCGTAACTTCTCAAAAACCCGGGGATAAATCGATTGTGGTGTGGCATGGGAGTCTTTTTTTCTTCCACATGCCCCCATA
>CAZXCQ010000046.1:0-28528 GCA_964639275.1 uncultured Desulfobacteraceae bacterium
AAGGAGGGAAAAGATGCGTCCAGATAGAGGTGTTAAGAGGTCGTTTTTCCTGTGCTTCCTGATAATTTTTGGGGTAATCTTTGCCTATTCATCAACCGGTTTTGCTTCGGGTGAATATGTCTATCTGAAATACAACATCCATGCCCAGCAGCATCGGAATTTCTATAAAGCAAGTTACGCCAATTGGACAGACCCCGGGAAAGGGAATACCCTGTTCCCTGTAAACACAGAGGTCAAGATCGGGAAATGGGGCGGACGGGGGGGAAGAGAGGGGTTTTCTTTAACAACCCGAGATGGGAAGAAAATCCTCGTTGAGTATAGTCCAAAAAATATGGGAATGAGTCTTCAAGAATATATAAATCTGATCACATCTCCAACCTCCGTGTCGCTGAAAGGTCTCTCAGAGAAGGACCGCTATGGCATTAGCCTTGGAAAGGCCCTTGCTGGTATGACCAAGAACGGGGTCATGATCGCATTGGGTTATCCTGCCAAACACAGGACACCATCCCTGGAAAATAACGTCTGGATATACTGGAAAAACAGGTTTACCACCAAGGAGGTCATATTTGGTCAGGACGGGAAGGTCATCAAAGTCAGATGAGCGTGTCTCGCGGCACAAGATTCTCGAAATAGTCCTCCTATTCCTGCCCGCTCCGTGAAATGTAGCCCGTGGAATGTTTATCCTGTGGAATGCGCCGCCGATTTCTCTGGGGTGGTTTTACTGATTCGGCGCGGCCAAATTTCCGCCGGGTGTAGGCGGCAATTCTATAAAGCTATTTCTGCACGCGCCCTTAAAAACAGCTCCCGGGAGGGCCTCCAGCACCCAATGCCACGACCGAAAAACAAACCGGTTTTTCACGATGCCGAGGCCGTATCCGCAGGAATCCCCATCGCTCTCTCCAAGTGCCGTAGTTAAAAGAGCCAAATTGATACAAAAGAAATCGATTGAAATAGAGGGGAATCTTTTGGATGGGACCTGATGGTGCAGAGGTTTGGGTAACCCATGTGGCGGCGGTCACTTCACTGGGCAGCAGTCTTGAAGAATTATGGCAAGGGCTTCTGGCCCGGCAAACCGCCATCAAGCCGGTCTCCCGGTTCCCCACCACCAACTACAAGGCCAGTATAGCGGCCTGTATCCCTGACCTCGCGCGATCGCGAGAGCAATCCATGATCCATGACCTGCTAGACCGCCTGGTAAGGGCAACGGGACCCGTTCCTTCGGATACCTTTCTTGTTATGGCAACCACAAAGGCGGGGATAGACAACCTGGAGCGGATTTCCAGGGGACTTGCTGCTGATCTCGATGATGTCCTGCTTTCTTCCATACCGACCGTTTTGTCACAAAGACTTGGATTAAGAGACCCCGGCATCAATATCAGTGCGGCCTGTGCCTCTTCCACCGTTGCCCTGGCCAGGGGTGCGGCATTGGTTGCCTCGGGCATCAGGGATTCGGTCCTGGTCTGTTGTATGGATCTGGTGACCGAATTTGTCTTTTCCGGATTCTCCTCACTGGGCATCCTTTCCCCTTTCCCATGTAGGCCCTTTGACCGGGGGAGGAACGGGTTGAGCCTTGGGGAGGGAGCAGCAAGCTTGCTGTTGATGAATTCCGACCGGGTCCGCAAGGAGGGCAGGCCATCCCTGGGAGGGATTGCGGGATGGGGAGCGGCCAATGACGCCGCGCATGTCACTGCCCCGGCCAGGGATGGCCGCGGTTTGATCCAGGCCATTTCGCAGGCCCTGAGGAGGGCGGATTTGAAGGCCGAAGAGATTTCAGCAATTTGCGCTCACGGCACCGGCACGGTCCATAACGACATGATGGAGCTAACCGCCATTCATCGGGTGTTTGCGGGGCGCAAGATCCCGGTTTTTTCGATAAAGGGCGCTATCGGACATACCATGGGTGCGGCAGGAGGCATCGAGGTGGCCCTGGGGATGAAGGCGCTTTCTGCGCAGGTGGCTCCTCCGACAGTGGGGTTTTTACATCCAGAAGATGGCGCAGAAGGGCTGGTGAGTCCAGATCCCGCTGATATTTCCGGCGACTATCTGTTATCGACCAATTCGGGGTTTGGCGGAATCAATGCCGCCATTATTGTCAAAACGGGTGAGCAAGGATGACTGCGGCAATTACAGGTCTCGGTTGGGTAACCACCGGGGGAAAGGGGAGGGGAAGGGACTATCGTGGTTTTTCCATGACAGCGGGTCAATTGCCCCGGGTTACCCGGAAACTCGTCTTTGATAGACCCTATCCGCATTTTGGAAGGATGGATGATTTCTCACGGCTAGGTCTGGCAGCCATCGCATTTGCCTTAAAGGACGCAGGGCTGGATAAATGGACCAAAAAGCGTGATATAGGCATCATCGCATCCACGGTCTATGGTTGTCTCCAAACAGATATCGATTATTTTGAAACAGTAATACCGAAGGGGGGGCTTATGGCCAGCCCCGCCTTATTTTCCTATACCCTTCCCAACGCTTTCCTGGGAGAGGCTGCGGTCTGCTTTGGTCTCACTGGGGCAAGCCTTGTGATTAATGAAGATTCCCTTTTGGGGCTGGCCGGTCTGCGTGCAGCCATCGGTAGCCTCGCTTGGGGTGAGATTGAAAAGGTGCTCTGCGGCATTTGTGACCAGGGATCTCCACCGTGTCTTCCGCTGAGAGACAAGGGGTTGGCCGGATCGCTCTTTTTTGTTTTGGAGAAGGCTCCAGGGGCAAACCGGTCACCCTATGGAGCGCTCCGTCTTGACAAAAACGGGATTGTCTTTTTCAATGAACAAAAGATTAAGGATCTGATCGAACTGGCCCAAAAATGTCTGGCAGTCACTTCCAAATAAAAACGCCTTTCTCAAATATCCGCCCCACAGACCCTGATCCGAAAGCGGATGCCCCCGCGGGGCAGTCAGATTCCCACCTGCTCAAGACAATCATTGCGATACCGGTCTACAATCACGCCGCCACACTCAGAGGGGTGACAACCCGAGCGCTTCGGGTACACAATGAGGTTATGGTGGTAGACGATGGCAGCGCAGACGATGTCATTGGCGCCCTCAACGGTCTTGGCGTCCATATGATTCGTCATCAGCAAAACCTTGGGAAGGGGGCAGCCATTTTGACCGCGGCCCGGGAAGCGCGTCGACTGGGCATGACCCATATGGTGACAATTGATGCCGATGGTCAACACGATCCAGACGATTTTGACCGCTTTATTCAGGTGATGCAGCAGGCTCCGGAGGCAATTGTTGTTGGCAAACGTGATTTCCAAAACGCCGATGTGCCCCGGGCAAATCGGTTTGGCCGGGGTTTTTCCAATTTCTGGTTGAGACTTCAGACCGGCAAGACGCTGGGGGATGCGCAGAGTGGTTTTCGGGCTTACCCTCTTTTCGTGCTTGAGAAACTGAAACTCCGCGAAAAACGCTATACCTTTGAGATCGAGGTACTGGTCAGGGCGGCCTGGGCCGGGGTGGAACTGCGGGAGGTGGATATTTCCACTTATTATCCCTCGGCCAGGGAGCGGGTTTCCCATTTTCACCTCTTCTTTGACAATCTTCGACTCAGCCTTCTCAATACAAAACTGACCATGAGATCGATCGCCCCCTTTCCCCACACAAAGATCGTGGATAGCCGGGACCGGGCCGGAGAAAAGATAACCGTGCTTCATCCCCTAAAGTCAATAAAGCGGCTCCTTACAGAAAATACCTCCCCTGAAAGGCTCGCAGCCGCAGGGGCGCTGGGGGTGTTTCTTGGGACACTGCCCTTGATCGCCTGCCACACAGTCGCGATACTCTTTGCGGCAGGGTATTTCCGGCTCAATAAGGTGGCGGCCGTAAGTACCAGTCAGCTCTGCATGCCTCCGCTCGTCCCGGCCCTTTGTATCGAAATTGGATATTTTATCCGTCATGGTAGGTTTTTGACAGAGATCTCGCTCAAGACGCTTGGCTACCAGGCACCGGAGCGGCTCTACGAGTGGTTGATCGGTTCTCTGATACTTGCCCCTGCAATGGCGACTCTGATAGGGGGCGGTATCTATGTCATGGCCTTATCTCTGCGTTTGAGGAAAGCGGGAACATAACCGCAAGGGGAAGATGCGAATCGTCCTTGTGCACCCTGCCGGCTCTAACTGGGTCCCGGGAAAAAAAGATGTGACGCCCACGGCCAACCGAATGGCCCCCATCGGCCTTCTATCCATTGCCGCCTATCTTCAGGGAGCAGGACATAAAATCTTTGTCCACGACTGTCTGGGACCCAAGGCCCCCATGGGAAATCAGACCAATGCCAGGATAATCCTTGACCATCACCCTGATTTGGTGGGGTTTTCTGCCACCACCTCCGGTTTTCTGGATGGATACGACCTTGCCACCATGATAAAGAAGACCCGGCCTCAGATCAAAACCGTGTTTGGCGGGGTGCATGTCTCTTCAATGGGGGCCAAGCTCCTTGATGACTACCAGAATGTGGACTTCCTTTGTCCGGGAGAAGGGGAGGGCACCCTGGAAGAACTTGCATCCGGGAGAGATATCCACCAGATTGACGGCCTGATCTGGAAGGATAACGGACAGACAGTAACCAACTCACCGCGGTCTCAGATAAAGGACCTCGACAATCTCCCCTTTCCTGCTTATGAAAAGCTGGCGGGGTTTCCCAGGGGCTATAACCTCCCGCTCTTTAGCCATATCCTGGGCTCGGGGGCCACCATCATCACCAGCCGCGGGTGTCCCTATCGGTGCTCATTTTGCGACCGCTCGGTCTTTAGGCAGACCTATCGTTATAACTCGGCTGAATATGTCTATGAACACATGTGGTATCTGCGGAGGCGTTTTGGGGTGCGTCATATCAATATCTATGACGATCTCTTTACGGCCCATCGTCGGCGGATCACCGCACTCTGTGAGCTTCTGGTCTCAAGACCGCTTGGGATACAATTCAACTGTGCGGTACGTGTGGGACATGCCGACGACGCCTTGCTGCAAATGCTCAAAGATGCGGGCTGTCTCCAGGTCTCTCTCGGGATTGAGACCGGCGACCCCCAACTGATGGAAGTTCATAAAGGTGATGTGGATCTCCAGGGGGTGAGAGATACGGTACGGCGTATACAGAGCAAGGGGCTCAGGGCAAAGGGGCTTTTTATGATGGGGCTGCCTGGAGATACTGAGGAATCGATTCAGAAGACCGGAGATTTTGCCATCTCCCTGGGTCTTGATGACATGAATATGTCCAAATTTACACCATTTCCCGGGGCCCCGGTCTGGTCTACCATATTCGAATCCGGGACATTCGACAATGACTGGAGAAAGATGAACTGTCTCAACTTCGTCTTTCTTCCCAAGGGGATCGAATCAAAAGAACGGCTCGAAGAGCTCTATAATCGTTTTGTAAAGAGGTTTTATACCCATCCGGGGTGGCGTAAAAAATTCCGAAAACGGCTGTGGCAGCACAGAAGAAGCCTCTGGCACCTCCTTGCCCACCTGCCAACCTTCCTGGCGGCGAAACGCCACTTTGAGCCAACAAGGGAGACGAAAACTACGGGGACTTAACTATCTTATGTTGCAACCGTTCACGGGTTCAAAGGTTCAGAGGTTCAAGGTTGCATTTTTGGCCCCCAGGCCCGATCTTGGACGCATACATGCCATAAGCGGAGCCGGATTCGTCACCTTTATACTGCTCTTGCCCCTAACCCTGGATCCCGATTGATCGGGAAACCTGGAACCTGTGAGCCCTTACCTTATGTTTAGAATCGTAAAGAGATGATTGTCAATCGTGTCGTGAAAGGCGGTGTATACCGTGTTATCAATCTCCACGCAGCTCTTATTTACCCCGATATCTCTGACCCGGACCCTTTGCCAGGAATTGGCGAGTCTCATATCAAAGGCCTTTGATCCAGCCTCCTTGACCGTCCAGACCCTAACAGATGCATCCATTTCGCCCAATGAAGAATCCTTTACCAAAGCCCTTTCCTCTTTGTCCATATAGAGTTGTCGGGATCTGAGCGCCTTTCGGGAGATCTCTTCAACATCCACCCCGATTGGGCCATCAGAGGCAACCGCTATGGCAAACCTGCTGTCATGAGAAACAGAACAGAAGGATGGAGGAGCCCCATCCGTCGGTTCACAGCGGGGACGTATCCCATCGGGGGAAACTGTTGTAATAGAAGATGAAGGCGTTTTCCGGTCGCCACCGGACAGCTGTCTCGAGACACCCTTGCAACAGAGACGCGCTGCCAGATAGCTCCTTCCCCTTTTTTCCCCCATCCCTTTAAATCGATCTGTCTCCGTATCTGAAAGAGCCTTTTCTGCAAGCCCATTGACGGTCCTGAGTTCAATAAGAGAAAGTGCCTTACAATGGCTGTTTATCGATTCGAGCGGGTGATCTCTGGCACCCTTCAAGATCCAATCGGGCGGTCTTGTCTTGCCGGCGCTGACATCCCTCATCCGGAGACCGATTATCTCCTCATGGGGGAGACCATCCGGGTCAGAGATCCAGATATTGAAGACAAGTGGATGAGACGCCGATCCAACCGGGATTATCCGGCTGATATAGCTCCTTCCCGAAATAGTCGGATTGAGAACCAGGCGTCTATCAAACCCCACAGGGAATCCGACGATCCCGGTATATCGTTGTCCCCAGGCAGAGGCTGCATGAAGGGCCGCATCAAGGGGAAAAGGGGAGCCCAGTGGCCCCGACGAACCCCCTGCGTCCGCACCTTGAACATATGCCAGGGCACCCTTTTTAGATACAAAGAGGGGGTCTTTGACATTGTGATAGGCAGGCCCAAATGGGACAAGGTCGCTGTAGAGCCTCTGCGAGGGGATATCAATACATACCCCTTCGAGGGCGGAAAAAAAGTCGAGCGGCAGCAGGTAAATCTCGCCCCTTTCTTGCCCAAATTGGATGGTCACATGCTCCTTGGTGCGGGTGATTGAGGTCTTTGGTGATCTGCCCCTGGTGATCAATTTTGAACTTACATTACCATCTCTCAAGACCTCAATTTCGTTATAGGCCTCCACCAGCCCTCCGGGGGCCCCGCTAAATAAAAACCTGTCAAACCTGGCATCCGTGATCAAGGTCACGTCAAGATGGGGCAGATGGGTTTGGGTGGATGCAGCCAAAAGCTGCATGGCTTCTACCGCAGGAAAAACGGCCTTGCCATCAAGATGATGATCTTTTAGATAGGGATGGATTGGTATTTCGACAGGCAACCGTACCTTTTCGGTTATCTCGGGAAGGTCTTCCATAAGTGTCGGGTCTTTTCATCAATTGCCACGGGTCTGCCAGACGAATTGGTTGCACAGTGTCTTGTAAATCCCTTGCAGATGATATCATTTGAGTCTGTGCGGGTAATGACATAGTCAAACTGGATCCGGACCCTCTCAAGTTTCGCCGGATGCGTGTGAATCCACATGGTGTCATCATAGTATAAGGGTCTGTAGTATTTGACACCCACCTCAATAATGGGATAAATATAGCCACCCTTCTCGATCTCACCATAGGTGCACCCTGCATCGCGCATCAATGAAGCCCTTCCGAGTTCAAAGAAGCGCATATGGTTGGCATGGTATACGGTCTTCGAGCGATCTGTGTCCGCATAGAGGACGCGATTTTTGCACCGGTGCCAGACCAACCCCCCGGTCCGATCCCTTATATACCGTTGGTCGTCTCTAAACACCTCGGGGATAAATGGTTTTGGCCTCATCTCACACCCCCTTAAAGACCACACAGCAGTTGGTCCCGCCGAATCCAAAGGCATTGGAGAGGAATAGATGATAATCCTGCATTCGCACCTCATTTGGAACCACATCGACATCGTCCAGGTCGGGGTCGGGTATGTGGTTGATGGTCGGGAGAATCATTCGGTTATGCATGGACTCTATGCCCAGGGTGGCCTCTATGGCAGCCGCTGCCCCAAGGGAATGCCCGATTTGAGACTTATTGGATGATATGGGGATCTTTTCCAGTTGCTTCCCAAATACGGTCCTCAGACATTCAATTTCGACGCTATCCCCTGTCGGCGTCGATGTCCCGTGGGTATTGACGTGTTGAATGTCTGTCGGCTGCAATCCGGCATCGTTGATCGCCTCCCTTATTGAAAGGATAACGGTCTCCCGGTTAGGTTTTACAAAATGGTAGGCATCGGAGTTCCATCCGATGCCCAACACCTCGGCCTTTGGTGTAAGCCCGTAGGTTGCCAGCATCTCTTCTGCCGCCAGCACAAGTACCCCTGCCCCTTCGGAGAGGACAAATCCCTTTCTGTCAATGCTAAAGGGCCGAGAGGCCTGGGATGGGTCATCGTTTGCACGGTCTCCAGGAACAACCTTTATGGTGGCATTCATGTTTTCAAAACCATGGATGATTTCAGGGACGAGACAGGTCTCGGCCCCACCGGCAAGGGCAAAGTCGCAGTCGCCGTCGCGTATCATCCGTGAACCGATCCCGATGGCATGGTTACCCGATGCACAGGCCCCCTGGGGGGAAAAAATAGGGCCTGTAAAACCCAACAAGATCCCGGCCTTGCCCGATGGTAGATTGGAACACAGATTGGGGAGAAGATATGGGCTGACCTTTAGAGGACCCCGGTGGAGATAATTATCCATTGCAATACGAAATGAGTCTGTCCCATTGAGTGCAGAGCCAATCAGACAGGCCGTTCTCGGGGCGGTCTCCTTGTTCATCTCAAGACCTGAGTTATCCAGGGCCTCTTTGCAAATCGCCATGGTCAGGATCACAAAACTGGCATTCCAGTTGTATGTCTCTTTTTTGTTAACAAAGTCCAGCGACAAGGGGTCCCATCCAGGGATTTCACCGACCACGTTGCTTAAGGATTTGACCTGGCACCGGGTAACCTTTCGAAAGCCGGCCTCTCCTTTGACGGCCCTCTCCCATGTCTCGGCAAAGGTCTTGCCAAGGGGGGTTGCCGCGCCATATCCGATGACAAATACCCGTCTGTTCTTTGGAGCCTTCATAGTCTTTCCAAGACCCGGCGAGGCCAGACCTTCTCATCCTTTGCCGCCCGGGGCTGGCAAACAGCGAATTTGGTTTCAGGTAACACTTTAGCCCTTTGAAACCCCCATACCCCTCTCCAAGTGCCAATTTTCAGAAAGCTAAATTGATACGGTTTCAGTCATATACCACTTATCCCCTATTGAGGAAACCAGAATGTAACTTACTAACTCCGTATCCTATTTGATCCGCTGAAAAACCACACAGGAGTTACAACCACCAAAGCCAAACGAATTTTTTAGCACGAATTCCTGTTCAAGATAACGGCTTCCCTCAGCCACGCAATCCAGCCCTATTTGAGGATCGGGGGTATAGTTGATCGTTGGTAGCAAGGTATCGGAAACCATCCCTTCCATGGCAAGAATCGATTCAATGGCACTTGATGCGCCCATGGCATGCCCTATCATCGATTTGTTCGCGGAAACCGGTGGGATTTGATCAGCAAAGACCGCTCTGAGGGCATCAAACTCCACCTTATCGCCTACCCGTGTGGAGGCGGCATGGGCATTCACGGCATCAATATCATGCGGCTTGATGGCTGCACTTTGAATGGTTTCGGCAATACATCGCGTTACCGTCTCAAGATTGGGCGCCACAAAGTGATAGGCATCAGAGGTCATGGCCCATCCGGCTATTGCGATATTGTATTCTATGCCATGCAATTGGGCGAATTCCCTTGTTGCAATGATGATGCTGCCTGCGCCTTCGGATATGACAAACCCTCGCCTGTCCAGTGAAAATGGGCGACTCACCCTTTCCGGGGGTTCCGGCCGTGCCCCTTCTTTGGACCGATAGGCACCGTTCATGGTTGCAAAGCCCGCCACAATAGGTTCCACCAGTGCAAAATCCACTGCCCCACATATGGCAAGGTCTGCCTTGCCCTGCTCCAACAACATTGCCCCGACAATCATCGAGGTAACACCGGTTGCACAGGCCGTAATGGTTGAGGTAATCGGACCTGTGGCATTTGTTAGGATGGATATCTTGCCCCCCACCATATTGATACAAGAATTGGGATTTGTGAAGGGGTGTGGCATCCTGCCTTCTGAAATCATTCGTCTGTCAGCGTCAAGAACGGCATCCTGTCCTCCGACCGCTGAACTAAAGGTAACCGCAACCCTCGGGGATAAATCGGCGGTTATCTCAATCCCACTCTTTAAAAGGGAGCGGTGGACAACCAGCATGGCATACTTAAAGATCGGGGAGGTCCAGTGGGCCAGGTTCCGAGGGGACAGAAAAGGGTAGGGCGAGACATCGATATCTGCAACCTGGCCGGCAATGGTGACGGGGAATCGCTCTCCAACGGGAAAACGTGTCAGATAACCGATTCCGCTTTCCCCTTTCACCGACCGGTTCCATTGAGTCTCCAGGTCAGTACCCAGGGGCGAAACCGCGTCATAGGCAACAATAACCGGTGTTTTTGAATTCATACTCTGGACTCCTGCCTTTCGAAGATGCCGCTTGCGGTGCGCGGGGGTGACGGTCTGGGAGGGTTTTTAGGGGTTAATCAAGATTAAGCGATTGGAAGATCTGAGGACAGGGGATCAATCCTGATTTCCGGGATCGCCCCAGATTACCAGGGTATAAATTGATAGAGTTTTGCAAACATCTCATAGACCTCGATCCAATCCTGGAGGTGTTTTTGGGAACCCATATGGGCCCTCTTATTGACCATTACCCAGCTCATATGGGCAGCTCCGTCTTTACAGGTCGAACAATCCCGTGTCTGAGAGGTACAACACCTGTACATTGTCCTGAGATCAGAGGCCCAACGGACAAATCCTATGAGATGTCTTGGACGAGGGTCTCTATTGTCCGTGGGTTCGCTCACTGATGGGCATTCATCCCACCCAAACCTCCTGTTCCCCATTTTCCCGGTAGTAATTACTTCGTGATAGTACCTGGAGGATATGACCGTTTCAGGATATTGATCGAGCATCTCATCCATTTCCGCCCGGATATCCTTCAATTCCTCCTCTTGCCAAAAAAAACCCTCAACTCCTTCATCATTTGACAGCAACTGCATATGGACCTTTAGCCCTACATCCCGGATCTTTTTGATAATCCGCTCACTCTTCCCGATCTGTCTGGGCGTTATGGTATAGAGGTAATAGGCATGAAGATCCCCTTCATAATTCCTCCTTGAGATAGAAAAGGTGTCTTTTCCCCTCAGGACCTTTTCGTCTTCTTCGTCACCCCACAGTGAAATGCCCACCATCATATGGGGGAATCTATCCCTTGGGACCTCGATAATCCCGTTTGTTGCACAAAAGGTCGGCAGCCGACTATAAAAGGCCTCGACCCGCTCAAGAAAGAGGGTGGGTTCACCCCCGATCAGAATAGCGAGGTTGACGCCCCTTCTTTTTTCCCTGTCAACAAATTGATTCCACCGTCCTATGTCCGTCTCCTCTGCGACCTTGTGTTCATCCGAAGAAAAAAAGAAACAACCCTTGCAGCGCAGGTTACACCTGTTGGTCACATCATAGATAGAACTGCGGATGTTCAGTTTAGAGATCGACCTATATCGTTCATACCAGTCTTTATCAAGTAATGAACTAATGGTCTTCATTGACGACTCCCATCAATCTTTTTTTTGGCTCCCAAAACTGATGAATTCGTAAAAAGTCAGAATTTGCCTTGTCTATCATTCCCGACTTGATTTGGCCTGCCCCCTACTGGATACGGCGGAATCCAGTATTTTCAACTCGTTCTGAATTCTCGCCCCTCGGCCATGAGCGACTCGACATGTCTCGGAGCCGAATGGCTTTCGCGGGAATGACAGGTGTGGAGGCTTTTTACGAGACCATCAACCCTGCGGCTATGTCTTTTTTTGGGCGTCTTCAGATAGTTGACATATCGTGTCCAGGCGGCGCAACCGGATGCTCACAGAGATTCTTACCCTTTTTATATCCCATGACCCATACAGCGAGATAGGTGTCCACATAGTCAAGCCACGATTTGAATGTATCGGGATCGGTTGCATGACGGAATAACCTTGCAGTCACCACCGCACTACCGGAGGCATAATGCCTGCAATCGGCGCAGTCGGTATCCGGGACACAGCAGGCAACACTTCTGTCCCAGGTAAGATCCGCCCGATACTGCCTAAAGGAGCGGCCAAGCCCTATCGCGGTTGATGGGTTCATCCTTGGGTATGAACAGGAATATAGATCATGAAGCCCGGAATCATGGGTATGGGCAACCACACTATATGGGGAGAAAAGCAAATTGTCAGGATATTCTGAAAGAAGGGTCATCATTGTCTTTCGCGTCTGGGCAAGAGATCGCCGTGTATGACGCAGAGCCCCGTCATATCCCACCGGCGACGAAAAGACATTGAATGTCGCCTTACAGCCGTGCCTTGCAAGGGCCTCCATTACTCCATGTATTTCACCAATATTTTCCCTGGTAAAGGTGTATACAAATACTGCCCTTGGATCATCTTGATAATTGTCTATCTGTCTGAGCAGCATATCCTTTGCCTTCCTGACTCTCAGGCTTGTCTTGTCATCCCCCCAGACCGAGATATGGATCTTGTAATGGATCGATTCGGGTATATACTTCAACCCGTTAGACGCGATACAGCCCAGTGGCATCTCCTCAAAGCAGACCTGACAGAGATCGGGGACCAGCGAGGGTTCAGCCCCGGCAAGAACCACATAGGTTATGCCCCTTGCCTTCTCATCCTTCATGAGTCTTCGCCAGGCCTCAGGATCCCGATTTTCGTTGGCAAACTGTTTGTCGCCTTTATAATAATAGCAACCCTCGCATCTTATGTTGCACCGGTTGGTCATGTCATAGGTGGATTCCCGGAGAAAAAAGTATCTACGAACCGTCTCCCACCTCGCCCCTATCTCAGGGTCTGCGATGATATCTGAAAACCGCCACGTCTTTTCAGATCTTCTTTCCAAAAAGCTTGTTTGCACTGGCACGCCCGCTCCTGCTCAAGATAACCAGACCAACATGGTAGGTTATTCTTCCATTTTTTCTTGAATATATTCTGCTATCAAGCGGATATTATTCAGTTTTGGATAATCATCCTCATCAATTCTTACCCCGTATTCATCCTGAAGAACCAGGGCGATCGTTGCAAGATCCATGCTGTCGATCCCCACTTCATCAATGAGGTCAAGTTCAGGATCGAATGTCTCTGGTGTCACATCTTCCAGTTTGAGCTCATTGATCATAATCTCTGCAACACGGACAATTATTCCAGAAATATCAGATTGTTCTCCCATGCTTCACCTCCATTTACAAAACCTGTCTGACCGGCAACCACCCCCCCAAACAGACTGTTTACGGTTGATCCGGCTCCTCTATTACCATAATGCCGCTACAGGCCAACTGCCCCTTTGCCATGACGCGAAATGAGAATGATACAGACCGCTGGTCTCGAGGCTTCGCAATTATTCTTATGGAATCGTTTGGCCTTATCATCTGCTTGAACCTCACCTTCCTAATACTGGTGACCCTCAAGCTCTTAGGGCTGAACCCCTGAATTGTATCAAAGACCATTTCCAGTTGAGCCACCCCGGGAAGGATCGGTTCTCCAGGGAAATGGCCGGAAAACCAGGGGGATTCAGGACCCACCTCAAAATCTGCCACTATCTCATCTGAGGCAGAACGGCCGATATTTATTAGCGAATACCACTTGTTCATTATAACGCAATTCAGGGATTTGATCAGCCATTTTTTACCATCGAATCAGGTGCTCCCACAGGGGGCCATAATGCCCCCGTGCGTACATCCTGGCCAGTATTCTGGCCGTAACTTCCCCGCCCGAACCGATCACCCAATTTGTCTTTCCTTGGCCACATTCCTTGACCCGGAGGATAATCTCTTTTTGGGTGATTGCCTCAGGTTCATAAAAGACGGGTCTTATCAAACTCTGGGACTCTGATATCTGGGCCGCCTTCACAGCCATATCATAAAGGGCCGTATGCGGATAGATACGCACCCCACAAAAAAAGAACAAGACGGCCTCTTTGAGTCGATCAGCATTAAAAAGGGTGGTGTCAAGCGAATCATGGTTCTCTCCGGGACCACCCAACAGGAAATAATGCGCCACATGCAATCCCGCATCCCTTGCAGCCTCGTGGGCACCAAAGACATGCTCTATCCGAAAGGGCTTCCGATACGACATCAGCATGTCATCCGACAGCGATTCTGTCCCGAATTCCGCGTGGGTAAGGCCCGCATCGGCCATTGTCCTGTAATAGCCCCCGGGTGGATGGGTAGGGACAAAAAAGGCACCCCATGGAATAGAGACCCCGCACTTTTTAAAGGCCCGGGCAACTGCAATACTATGATGATAGTCCGCGTTAAACACCGAATCAGTAATAAAAAAATACCTTGCCCCTGCCTCCTGAATCCTCAATGCGGCATCTGCCACCTCTTTGGGGGGGACAAGCCTGAGTTTGTTCCCTTCAATAACGGGATAGGTGCAATAGATGCATTGAAAATTGCACCCCCTCTTTGTTTGGATATTGAGCATGCCCCCGTTTTTTAAATAGAACTGGAGATGAGGACTATCTTTGTAAAGCCCCCCCGCGAAACCACGGTCCCAGGGGTCAGGTATGGTTCCACCCGACTCCCGCGTGATCACGCCGGGAATCCCGGAGACCCTATCCTTTTCCTCGATCGCCCTCAGAAGAAGAGACAGTCTTTCGCCCTCACCAATTATTCCATAATCGGCCTCCAGGGTCTCCATAATTTCATGGGGAAACAGGGTAAAACCACTCCCCCCCAGGACCAGTGGCACATGGGAATACCTCCGGATTGCCCTCACCAGATCGCGGTATTCGGTGATAAAGTCTCTTGGATCAGTGGTGTCGCTATTATCCACATTTCGCAGTGAAACCCCGATCATATCGGGCAAGAAATCATCTATCACAGCGGCCAGGGAGTCATTGTCCGCCACATCATTCATGTCCGCAAGTCTGACCTCATGATCGGCCGAAATGGCATTTGCCACATAATCAAGGCCCAGTGGGTATACGGGATAAGGTATCTTCAGTCTATTTGCTGAAATAAGGAGCACCTTCACAACAACCCCTATCCAATCACCTCGACTGCCGTTACAAAATCGCCAAAACCCACCAAAAGGACATCTTTCCCATTGAGATAAACGGTTTTTCCCCCACTGAGTCCAACGGGGAATTGTCCTGTTTGGGCAAATCGGATGGCAAGGACTGCGGCCACTGCCGATGCGGAGGCGAATTCACCTATAAATCTTCTATAATCGATCACCAGACCCCCATAGTCGGATAGCGCGAGGAATTCCCGGAGCTGCTTTTCTCCTTTCCCGCGACATCCACCGGGAATGCCCACGAAAATCGCCCCATACCTTTCATTGATCCTTTTCTGTGTCGCCAGTTTGGCTACCAGGGATGAGATGGCGGGCGGATTGTTCTCCGCATTTTCGTAAAATACAGGAGATATTTTGATACCGTCAGAAGATCTCTCCCGCCTGAGGCACAGGGCCCCACCCCCGTCCGAGGGTGTTTTGGAGGCCCTCACCGACCTGTCAAACAGCCCTGAGAGGACCGGATGGGATTCATCGGCTGCAATCAAGAGCATGGTGTCATCGATATCTCTCGCCGTCAGGCTGGCCACGATCAAGGCCTGTTCGAATGAATAATCCCCGGCCGTCGTGGTTATATTGGGGCCGTGAGACCCAAAATGGATTGCCACCTGACCAGCCGGTGCATTATGGACCGAACCGATAAAATCGGTAGGGCTTGTAAATTGCTCATCTGTTTGAAAGAGTTTGGTCAGAAAGTCATATGTCTCTGAGAGGGCTCCCCAGCCGGTACCAAAGAAGATCGAGGACGGGGTATCAGGCAGCCCCGAATGGGCATGAGCCGCTGTCGCGAGGGCCAAGGTGAGTCGAGACAGGCGTTTAAGCCGTCTGATCACCCCGGGAGGGAGCCCCTCGGTTATCTCCGAATCGGGGACCTTGCCCTGACAGGTCTTTCCACCCCGTAACACCGCCAGAGAACCCTCCGTATCTCCGGCTCCGGTCAGACACGCGCTCCCTAAGACATCAAGAGGTGAAGGCGTCTTTTGGCACACCGAATGCCTCTTTTCTTTTGGAGATCCAATGACAACCGAGGCATTATTCCCACCAAAACCAAAGGAGTTCGAGAGAACGGTCTGAACATCCGCCGTCTCCAGGGGTTCCATAACAGGGCAGAGTCTGAGTTCAGGGTCAGGGATTTCACAGCCGACATTGGCCGGGACCAGGTTTTCAGAGATGGTCAGTGCAGATACAACGATCTCAACTGCACCTGCCGCGCCAAGGCAGTGCCCCAAGGCCCCCTTTATCGACGACATGAGGGGCCTTTTTTTCGGGAAGAGGGTGTTTAAGGCCCTTGCCTCAGAAAGATCATTGTCAATCGTGCCTGTCCCATGCAGGTTTATGTAGTCTATATCGGCCAGAGAGATCCGCGAATCGTGTATTGCCCGCCGTATCGCCTCCAGTGCCCCGGCCCCTTCGGGGTGCGGCCCGGAAGGATGATAGGCGTCACAGGACAGACCGGCCCCCAGGATCTCGGCGATCGCATTTTCGGGAACATCTTCGCTGGCAACAAGGATAAGCATCGCCGCCCCCTCGGATACCGACATCCCCCGTCTATTCTTATCAAATGGCCGTGAACCCTTAGGATCGATCAGTTGGAGCGACTGAAAGCCATAGTAAGTAAGGCGGCTGAGGGAGTCCGCACCTCCGGCAAGGACCATTCTGGCCCTGCCGGCCCTCAGCATTTCAAGCGCGACCTTTACGGCGACGGTGCCCGATGAACAGGCCGTTGAAATGGTGATGGCGGGTCCGTGACATCCAAATTCACGCGCAATATGCTCTGCCACGGATCCGGCTGAGTGATACACAAAGGCCTCAGGATTTGTTTCTCCCTCTTTCAGACACACCTCTGTGCTCAGCATCCCCCCTGTGGTGACTCCCATGATCACCGCGTCGGGGATGTCCTCACAAGATGTCATGGCCTCCCTTGCGGCAGTCAGGGCAAGTCGATGTGTCCGAGGCACATTGCCCGCTTCAAAGGGTTCGGTGATCTCTCCAACGGGGAGCGGTTTGTCCTGAGAGACGGGGAAAAGACTTAGCGGTCTCAGTCTCTTTTCACCTTTCTTGATGGAATTTCTGGTCTTGGACAGTCCACGTCCCACCGGGCTGATCAGGCCCATTCCGGTAATGTAAACACGCACATCAGTCAATTGGATATACTGCGGGAATTCTCATGAATAAAGTTTGCTAAGGCTCTCAGACTTGCAAAAACCTTTTCACCGAGTTCTTTATTATCTATCTTAATGGCATAATCTTTATCAATCATCATTACCAGTTCCAGCACATCTATTGAATCTATCCCCAGTTTGCCGCCCACCAGCCGGTCATCCGCGCCGATGTCATCCGGGGTGATATCTTCAAAATTTAGGGTATCAATTATCTTAATTTTTAATTCATCTAATAGTTCTTGAATTGCTTTTTCCATTTTTAGTTAATTTCATCATGATCAGAACTGAAATCATGCCCCGTTTGTTTCTTTACAGAATTGCCAAAGTGGCGTAAAAGGAACTTTAACCTAACATTAATATTTTTTTCGGTCAATCCGGTGCGGCAGGAATTTTGGATCATACTTGCCCGGGGCGGTCACTATTTAGAAACGAAATGGACGCAGATATTACCATAAAGGGGCTTTGGGCATGCCGATGGTAGATGTCAGTATCGAGGAACTCATACCCCACCGGCGTCAGATGAAACTCATCGACGAAATCGTTGAGGTGGACGAAGAAACGGCCGTTACCGAATCCGTTGTAAAAGACCACTGGCCTCTCTTTAGGGGAGATTCCGTAAGTCCTTTTATCCTGATCGAACTTGCGGCCCAAACCGCCGGGGTATTTATTGGATGGAAAGAACTCAAAAAGGAGGGCAGAGATCTCGGGGGGAGTAAGGGGTGGCTGGTGGGTATAAAGGAGGCGTCCTTCTGTCCAGAAAAGATCTCCCTGGACAGCCGAATAAGGGTCAGTTCAAGAAAGAAATCTTCATTTGAGGCCTACCACGAAGTTGTGGCGATTGCAGAAATCGGTTCGCAGGTTGTCGGAGAGGTCGAATTGCAGATTATCCATTCCGGTTTTTCTCAAAAACCATGAGGGACAGGACCCGATATCGGGCGAGGGCATAGACATGGTTAATAAAAGCGATACAAAGGTCGCAATGGTTACGGGGGGGAGCAGGGGTATTGGACGGGCAATCTCGGTTGAGCTGGCGAGAGATGGGTATCTGATCCTGGTAAACTACCGGTCGGATGATCAGGCAGCGGCCGAAACCCTTCGGATGATCCGCGATGCCGGATCGGATGGGGAGACCATGAAATTTGATGTCTCCAATTCTGATGAGACAAAAAACGCGGTCAGTGATGCTGTCTCCCGGTTCGATCATATCGAAGTCCTGGTTAATAATGCAGGGATCACCTCGGATGGATTGTTTGTGTTTATGTCCGAAGATGAATGGGACTCGGTCGTCAATACAAGCCTGAAGGGGTTTTATAATGTCACGAGACCGGTCCTGGAGAAGATGGTGGCCAATAAGAGGGGCTCTATTGTCTCAATTTCGTCCCTCTCGGGTCTGGTCGGTCACCGAGGCCAGGCCAATTACTCTGCTGCCAAGGCAGGACTGATT
Organism: uncultured Desulfobacteraceae bacterium; assembly: GCA_964639275.1. Classification (GTDB taxonomy): domain Bacteria; phylum Desulfobacterota; class DSM-4660; order Desulfatiglandales; family Desulfatiglandaceae; genus CAZXCQ01. Next base: position 18,677 of record CAZXCQ010000046.1, read on the forward strand.
GGAGCAAGCCGGGCGATCGCATCAGAGGTCGCCAGACTGGGAATTCGTGTCAATGTGGTTGCCCCGGGGCTGGTCAAAACAGATATGATCAAGGATGTCCCGAAAGACTTGATCAAGGGAATGATCCCGATGGCACGGGTGGGTCAGCCAGAGGAGGTGGCAAAGGTTGTGCGGTTTCTCTGCTCTGAAGATGCCTCCTATATCACCGGTCAGGTGATCTCTGTAAACGGCGGGATGTACTAGAGGACAAGATGGGTGGAACCAGGAGATCCAGGGCGTTTTTCGTTGCTTTATTGACCCTTACAGGCGGTATATCCTTGGGCTGGGCGGATGACTGGGAGCAGATCAGAAACGCCGCCGGGGCCATAACCACTATCCAGGCTGACTTTGTCCAGGAAAAACACCTGGAGATCCTTGTGAGACCCCTCGTCTCCAAAGGGGTCTTTTATTATCAGGCCCCGAATTCTTTTCGCTGGGAATATTTGACCCCTGTGAGGAGCATCTTGCTTATGAACAAGGGCCGGATCGAGCGTTTTGTAAAGACCAGAAACGGTTTTGTCAAGGACTCCCAAACAAATCCCAGGGCAATGCAGATCATCCTCCAGGAGATCACCATGTGGCTCAGGGGGCGTTTTTCTGACAACCCGGCATTTGAGGCCACTCTGAAGGGCGGGCGAGAAATTGTCCTCACGCCAAAGCAAAAGGCCCTCTCAGAGATGATCAAGCATATTGACCTCACCCTTTCAGAGAAGCCGGGAGTCATAAGATCGGTCACCATCTACGAAGGTCCCAAATCCTTTACCCGGCTTGAATTCCTGAATACCAGAATCAACAAAGAGATCAAAAAGGCCCTTTTTCTGGGGGTTTCATCGGATTTATAATTATTGATTTGCGCCCCGCTGAAATAACAAAGAAACTAACACTTTAGCTTGTTGAAACCCGGGGAATGGAGATTCCCTTTTTCTGGCGTATAACTCGCCCGTAAGAGAGCGTAGAGAAATCACGTGCCATAGGTAAAAACAGCGGAATCCCCATTCCCCTGTCCAAGTGTCAATTTTGAAAAAGGCTGAAGTGATACAAGAGAAAGAAATTTCACGGGGTAAAATTGCCGATTGAAAAAATGCATGAAAAACAAGATGATATATTTCAGAGAAGCCAAAAACATTTTCTTGAGAATTATGGTGCTGACTATTTTGGCTGAGATGATTTCGTGTACAGGCCCCCCAAGACTTGCACCCGTCAAACACCCCTTGCCGGTCGCCACTGATGAGAACTGCACCGCCCCCTTTCCTGATAACAGACGGCAATTTGTTCATTCAATACAGGCCACAATGCCCAAAGGAGAAAAGGCGATCCTGATTGGGATAACCGATCTGTGCCCCAGGAGCGGTGAGATCCACTGCGTGATCATGACCCTTGAAGGGCTTGTCCTCTTTGATGCCCAATATGACCATAAAATCGTTATCAACCGTGGGATCCCTCCGTTTGACTCCATGGATTTTGCCAGAGGCCTGATGAACGATATCAGGCTGATATTTTTTCCCCCGGATGGCCGGCTGATCCAAGCGGGCATCTCCGATAACGGCTCATCGGTTTGCCGGTATGAGCGGGAAAACGGTATGATTGTCGATGTAATTTCCAGCCATAACGGCCCCTGGGAGATACGCCAGTATAATGCCGACCTGACGTTGAATCGCTCTGTTAAGGCCTTTCCCAACAGTAAAGGTGACAAGGAAGGTGAGGAAAGCATACCCGCCAGATTGGTACTTACGGCCTATGGCTCTCCCAGATACTCACTGAGCCTGGAACTGATTGAGGCGAGGGAGTCAGAGAAATGAGCCAATGTGATTAAAGGACTCTCCTAAACATGAAATTCAAACTGATCTATCCAAAATGGCCAAAACTTGAGAGGCAGACAGAGTTTCACCTCCCACCTCATGGTCCTGTTGTATTTGCCGCCTCTCTGCCCGATTATGTTGATGTGGATTTTGTCGACGAAAACCTCGATACCATTGATTTTGATGACCCGGTCGATTTTGTCGGGATATCCATGATGTTGACCGCCCAGGTCAAGAGGGGGTGGGAGATCGCGGATACCTACAGAAAAAAGGGCATCAAGGTCATCTTTGGCGGAATTTCTGCCATGCTTCACGCCGAAGAGACCATGGATCACGCGGACTCCCTGTTTCTGGGTGAGGCAGAGGGAAAGATGGAAAGGGTGTTTTCGGACTTCTCCAGCAACCGATTGCAGAGACTCTATGACTATTTTGATGACAGACCCCCCATGGAGATCATCAATACGGCACGCCGGGATATCCTGAAAAGAGACCTCTATAATTATAGGGGGATCCAGATGGTCGATCCGGTTCATGCATCCAGGGGCTGTCGCTTTAACTGTTACCCCTGCGCGGTAGGCTACCTCGGGGGAAGGGAGTTTAGGCCGAGGCCCATACACCGGGCAGTAGAGGAGATGGAGGGGATTGACAACAATCGATTGTTTATCGTGGATAATTCGCTGGCCCAGGACAAACAGTGGGAGATGGATCTTTTTCGGGAAATGATCCCGATTCGGAAAAAATGGTGTTGTCACCCCCTCGAGGATGATCCGGAGGTCTTGGCCCTAGCGGCGCAGGCAGGTGCATGGTACGTCTATCAGGCCATTTTTGATACATCTGAGTATATCAGGGAGAGAATCAGACGTTATCATGATCATGGGATTGGGGTGGAAGGGACTATTCTTCTGGGATTAGATCACCATACAGAGGACTATATCAAGGGGCTTATCGACTTTCTGCTCGAGATCGACCTGGATATGGCGGAATTCACGGTCCTTGTCCCTTTTCCCCATACAAGGGCCTTTGAGGACCTGAGAAGTCAGAATAGGATATTTTCCTACGACTGGGATGACTATTCCGGAGATAAGGTCGTATTCTTTCCAAAAAACATGACTCCTGAAAGGCTCCAAGAGCTATATTATTACGCATGGGATACCTTTTATCACGATGAACCCCAGGAGATAAAGATGTTCAAGCTGCTCCAGGAGGTCTCAATGAGAGAAAGGGCAGACAGGACATACAGACCCAGAAGGAGAGACCTGGCATCACGTGCCTTTGGAAGAGAAGTCAGAAAATAGGTAACATCTCAAAAAACAGGGGGAAAGGTGAGGCATGTGGAAGAAAAAAAGACCCCCATGCCTCACCACAATCGATTTATCCCCGGGTTTTTGAGAAGTTACGAAAATAGGTCCTTCTCAAACATAGAGCGTACCTGCTGTAACAGGCCTGCCATCGAAAAGGCCCTGCTTTGATAGTCCGGCTCCAGACTCCCGATGAGTTTGAGTTCAATGCTATTCCGGATGCACGTACTAAAAAGAAACCTGTCGGGTGCGAAAAGCCTATTCGTATTCCTGATTGACAGGACCTTGATAGGGGCATTACACCGCTTGGCTATCTTGAATGCCCCTTCATTAAACTGCCCGATCTTACCATTACGGCTTCTGGTCCCCTCTGGAAACACAAAAAGGACGCCTCCAGAGGACAGATACCCTTGCATGTCTTCGATCTGTTTGATCATCAATGCGGTGAGTTCACCAGAGGCGGTCGCCGGGAGATAACCGGCGGTCTTTAACACCGAACCAAAGATTGGTAATTTGAAAAAGCTGTTTTTTACTATGGTCTTGTGTTTTTCAAACAACGAGATCAAGAGAATGGGGTCAAGGTAAGAGAGGTGATTACACACGATCACAGCAGAGCGGATGGAAAAAATCTCGTCCTGGATTCTAAACTCAAGACCGGGTGTCAGGGCGCGGACAAGTGAGAAAAAGCTCCTGTAAAAAAGGTGATTAACCCGCTGAAAAGAGCTCTCACGGTTGCTGGAAAACAGGAGCGCCCCCAGATAAAAAAGTGAGAAAAACACCACATTACTGAGCAAGAAATAGGCCCAGAGAAGCAAGGTGACCACAACATCCACAATGGGTTTAATATACGCAAAAAAGACCGGCATCCACCTTTACTCAAACTTCTTGACTATGATGCTGGTATTTACTCCGCCAAAGGCAAAATTTTGCACAACGGCAACCCGGATGGCAGACTCGTAGAGTTTCATCGCGTGTCGAATCATGGAACATCTTTCGTCTACCTCCTCCAGATTCAATGTGGGTGCGATGATCCCGTGTTCCATCATATAAAGGGTAATAATGGTCTCGATAACCCCACACGAACCCATGGTATGCCCCATATAACCCTTTAGCCCCGTGACATAGGGCAAATTACCATACACCCGGTATATGGCCTGGGCCTCTGTAACATCCCCCATCTTGGTAGCAGTGGCATGGGCACTTACAAAATCGACCTCGTCAGGGCTGATCCTTGCATCCTGGAGGCCCAGCCTGATGGTCTGTGTAACCCCATCCACATTTGGCAGAATCAGGTCACCACCGTTGTTGTTGCATGAAAATCCGATCACCTCGGCAAGTATCTCTGCCCCTCGCCTCCTGGCGAACTCATATTCCTCCAGGACCACCGCCCCTGCCCCTTCGCCCACCACAAGGCCATCCCTTTTTGTGTCAAAGGGACGGGGCGTGAGATGCGGAGTATCGTTGAACTCGGTGGAGCACGCCAGCAGATTATCAAAGACCGCGACCGTTGTCGTGTCATATTCGTCCGCACCTCCACAGATCATGACATCCTGCATTCCATACTTGATAGACTCATAGCCGAAACCAATAGACTGGCTGCTGGTCGTACAGGCGGTGGAGGAAGAGATTACCCTGCCGGTTATCTCAAACATCTTTGTTATGTTGACCGCGGTGGTGTGGACCATCGATTTGAGATAATCTACCGCACCGATCGATGAAAACCCCGATTGAGAATCACTAAAAAACTTCTGGTATATATCCCTCTGGATGGTAGGACTCCCGTGTGTTGAGCCAAAGGCGACTCCCATACGACCGGATGAGAGGATGTTCCTTTCAAGGCCCGCCATTTCAATGGCCTCCTTTGCGACCTGGCAGGCATAATATGAAACCGGTCCCATTGTCTTACGATATTTGCGTTTGAAATCATATTCGACCGGATAACCTACCGTCCCAAAGACCTTTGAATGGATATACCCTGACAGCAGGTCGTCTTCGCGGAGATTGGTTACGCCTGAACTCCCGTTGATAAGGCTGTCGATGATCTCACCCTTCCGATGGCCGATTGGAGTTATCGCAGCGGCCGCGGTGATAACCACTCGTCTCTCCATGGTGCCCCCGTCTAAAACCTCTCCTTTGCCAGCGATTCAACATAATCGCAGATCTGGTTGATGGTACGAATTTCCATAGACTGTTTTTTTTCGTCCTGCGTCAGTTCTGAGCCCAGTAGCTTCTCAATCTCGCCCAGCAGTTCAAGGGCATCTATGCTGTCAAATTCGTACTTCTCCCTTAAATCGTCATCCATCCCCGGGTTCTCAATCTCAAATTCCTCTCTAAAGACCTCTAAGATCCTGGATTGTATCTCCTCGCGTGTCATACCATAGACCTCATCTCTCGCCAGAAACCATTTATCCCCCCGGCTTTTTGAGAAGTTACCTTAAACCTGATGCGCATGTAATTATTAGCAGAACAAGGGAAAAATGGAAACCACAAAGTCACCCCACCCCTTGGTTTCTCTCTCCGTGACACAGAGGTCCTTCAAGCCGCAGTCGTCAAGAGGGGGATCTTGAAAAGGGGGGCCCCAGGAAACGCTCGAAATGATACCATTCCAGGGGATTTTCGCGGAGGGCGATTTCAAGAAGATCTGCATATCCCTGGGCCGACCTTGAGGTAGCTTCGCCCCTTTGAGAGCGTGGAGATGCCATAACATATCTTGGCTCGCTTATTCTGAAATGACAGCTCCTCCTGCCCGTCCGAAAAGAAAAGAATATGAATATGGGTGCACCGGAAACAAGCGCAAGGAGATGGGGTGCCTCCGGGAGATTGACCCGGTGGTTTAAAAACCGGACCGGGACAACCCGCTGCCCTTTATTCCATAGCATATCCCCTGTCATTGAAACGAATCCCCCCTCCTTTAAGAAGCTGATGCCTTCAATGATATCAAGGGGGGATCCCCCGTTCTGATCGACACCAACAACCCGGATGCCGGCCTGTGAGAGGCCATCTTTTTGGATGCGCTCAATCTGCTCTTTCTGTTTGATGCCCATATAGAGCAGCAACTTCATGTCATGGCTTCTTTGTTTCAAAAGGTGTGCGGCAACCTCCCAGTTCCCCATGTGGGACATGAGGATAATGCCGCCTGTCCCGGTTTTTTTGGCCTCTTCGAGGTGTTCCCACCCCTCTGAAGTGTAAGTGAGCCCCCCTAAATCCTGGACCAAGAACCTCTCGAGAAAGACATATGAAAAATTATGGTACTGTCTCCAGGCGCACCATAGGTGGTAAAACCAGTTCCTCTCCGGGAAAAGTGCGCCATAAAACCGTATACTGACCCGTGCCCTTGCCGGGAAAAAGAGAAAAAAGCCAGCAGAGACTATCCAGGCAAAAAGGATAAACACCCACACGCCACAGATCTTTGACAGCATGACAAGAACCTCATAGAAAAGTTCCTTCACTGTGTGTCTATCCCTTTCTTGCCTTTGCCAGAAACCAGGTCCTTGGATGTCCTGATCCGGAGGGCTCGGTTTTTACACACTCAAAACCTGTTTGTGAAATAAACGATTTAATCTTATCGACCGATCTGTAATGGGGTTTTCTCCGAAAGACGTTATCTCGCATGTTGCAAACCCGCTTTGACCAGCCTGTCCTGTTTCCAGGGCAATTGGCCGCCCTTATGATGAGACGTCCTCCCGGAGAGAGTTGATCATGGAGCCTCTCCAGGGTCAGCCTCAGTTGATCATCCTCCAATTTCTCTATCAAATCGATCATTATGGCGAGATCAGCCGGGACTGCGACAGCAGGAATTGTCGGCGCTCCGCCAGGTTCAATAGAACCCCTTTTTCCGATAACCCTCGATGCAATTCTGGCCTTTTCCCGGTCGGGTTCGATTCCATACACGCGGGCCTGCGGGTGTAACGCCAGGACCCAAAGGGCAGCGACCCCGTATCCGCTCCCTATATCAATAACCGTTTTCGGTGAATCTAGAAAAAGGGAAAGTTCGGAGAACATCGGATCAAACATAATCCGGAAACGGACATAGAGACGCACGTATGCCTCCAAATGCCGATATGGTTTGACAATGGTGGCCAGGGCCATCTTCTTCCCCTGCCTCATATCCGTTTCTGGCGGTTCAACCGGATCAAACAGGCGCTTCAAGATGGGTGGCAAAATCGCAAAGGTCCCCAGGAGGGAGTAAGCGATACCAAGAAATGAGGTCACCCCGGCACTCCTGAGCATGGCGTGCGCGGCAAAGGCCAATACCCCAAAGCCGATCATGGTGGATGTCCCTGAAAGAAATACCGCCATCCTGATAAGGCCCAGAGAAGGATCTGTTTGGTCCATATAACGCTGATATGACCGGACAAAAAAAATGGAGTAATCAATACCCATCCCCACCACAACAACAGAGAGCATCAGCGCCGGTATATCCAAAGGGTGTCCCATAAGCTTCAATGTCCCCAGGGTGCTCACAAACGCAAATGATATGGGCAGGAGTGAAACAAGGGTCAATTGCCAGTCAAGATAGAAGAGAAAAAGGAGAATAACCGCGCTCGCCCCGATGATGAAAAGCATTTTTAGAAAAGTAGCCGATAGGAGTTGACCCAGTCTTTCTGAAAAGAGGTTCGGGTCGAATATCCTCACCTGCCCCACAGATTGGCAGTCCGAATAAAGCCTTTTTGCATCATACCCGTCACGCGGGGTCAGGGTGGCAAATTGCATCCAACCCGTCCCAACCCGGCTCTTGGCTATACCCAGCAGTGGGAAAAACCTCTCGGGTATATCGAGGTTGCCAGGATTCCCCTCCTGAATGGTTTTGAAAAAACCATCAAAGGCATCTGGAGAGAAGCCCAGATCATGAGAGGCTGTTTCAATGGATTTTTTGAGCTTTAAGACCCTGTCATTTTTCCAGAACTCCCTCCATGCCATAAGATTCTGCTTTTCCCTAATCTCCCCTGGGAAGATCATTGATGGAATAAATAAGGAGGCCAGCGCCCCTGAAGCCGCCCTCTCTTCCAAGATCGATGAGAGTCTGTCCCCTGTTCTTTGTAGTTCTTGAACGCTCTGCCCCTCGGTAGAGAGATATATCTTTGATAAGAAATCTCCCCAGACATCTTTGAATCTTTCTTCAGCGGTCCTGGTTTCCTCACTCACCGTGTTCATGGCCCTTATATCCACGAGAAAATCGGGTCTTGCAAAACAGAGCATAAATAGCGCAAAGACAAGCGCCCCGTACGCCTTATGTTTTCCTCCCTTTAGGGCCAGTTTGTTAACCAGACCCTGAACCGGCACGGACCTTTTTTGTCTCAGGGGAGGCATTACCGGAAATATCAGCGGAAAAATGGTGTGAACAAATAGAAACGAAAATCCAATGCCAAGGGCGGCGAACTGCCCGATCTGTGAAAGAACGGGAAACCCGCTGATGGTCAGGACGACAAAGGCTCCAACTGTTGTCAGGGTGGCAAGCAATCCGACAGCCCAGACCTCTCTGGAGGCCTCCCTGCCAAAGGTCTGATACGGTCGGTCGAGAAACAAGAGATAGGCCAGTCCGTGATCAACCGTAATGGATATTATCCCGCCCCCAAACCCGATGGTCAGGATTGAGATCGATTTATGAAAAAGTGAATATACAAAGAAGGCGACTATCACCCCTGCTATGGCTGGCACGAAAGACAGCAGCCCCAAAAAGGGTCTGGGGAAGGCAAAGATGAGTAGGAGCGCTATACCAATGATTGAAAACAGGATTGCCCTCCTGGTGTCGCTCTTTGCCAGGAATTCGTTGTCCAGGGCAGCGCGAAACGCCCCGACCGGTGAAAGTGTAAAGGAATACCCCTTTTCAGAATACTTCCTGTTAAGTTCCTGTGTAAGACCGTCAATAAGAGCCATCGTCCTACGGGAAAAGGCCGTATCCGTCCCTGAGCCCCTCGGTTTGGCTACCATAAGGAGATGTCTACCATCGGAGGAAAGCAGCTGTCCTCCATAGATCCGTGAATCCCGCGGGGGGGCGAGATGCGACAACCTGGCCAGGACAAGATTAGTCAAACCCAAAGGGTCCTTTGCGACCATTTCCACCTGACCAATCCCGCCTATCCCCTGCAGCGTCAGGAGAAGATCCTCAAGTCTTTTGTGGACCTGGCCCGGTTCCAATAATGGCCCGATTTTGTTCTCGAGCTCTTTATCGGTAAACATCACCGGTAAATTCTTTATTATGTGGGAGACCAGCTCTGGAAATAGGGCCAGAGATCCTTTCATACCCACGCTTTCAAACAGTCTGCTCTCAATCAATCTTGTCTCGACAAGATCACCTGCCTCAACAAGAACATCCGGGTCATGGGCCTGATGGCTCACATCAATGAGTATCTGGTCCTGACCCGGATGATGGAGCATGATATATCTGGCATCTGATATGACATTGTCGGTCTGGGGCAGAGCCCCCACAATATCCATGTCGATTTTTATGCGGTACAGGGCAATGACAAGAAGCCCCGCTGCTACGATGACCACAGCGATCATTACGAATATGTTGACTGGGTATTTCTTTGAGTTCATTTCAATTTTTCAAACCACAGTTTCATTCAAGCAAAGATCGTAACACCTTAGCCGTTTGAAAGCTGGGCAATGGGGATTCGGAACCCCCATCGCCCGGTCCGAGTGCCACTCTTGAAAATAGCGTAACATCTCAAAGAACAGGGGGAAAGGTGTGGCATGGGGGTCTTTTTTTCTTC
>CAZXCQ010000047.1:0-28525 GCA_964639275.1 uncultured Desulfobacteraceae bacterium
CCGCCTGGATGAACTCCTGAAAAAGGCCCGCGAGACCTTCTTTGGACTGTAGGGGTGCCTGCCGTCTCCACTCTTCACATGTGGGAGGGGGGACAATCCTTCAAAATTTCAATTGATGCAATGGGTTCGAGAAAAGTCTGCGGAATAGGGGACATAAGATGATAAATCCTCAGAAAATACTGGGGTATTGTTGAAACCGGGGCGATCAAATTTCGAAATGGAGAGGTGATTAAATGAACAGAGGCGCAGGGGGAGTTCCCTGTAATTTCTAACGGCCGATTCGGTACTTTTTGCTCAGGCCTTGGAACAGGCCATGGCCGAGCCCCATGCCCAGACGTCCGAGGGTTTTAAGAATCAGGTCCAGGCCATCCGGTCTTACGACACACGTAGCCGGCTGAACCAGATCTCCGCTCCATGCCTGATCATAGCTGGGGCACAGGAGCTATTGATCCCCGTCGAGGAACAAAAGACGCTTTTGGAAGGCATCCCCGATAGCCGGTGGTTGTGCCTCCAGGGGTTTGGACACGGGGTGCATGCTGACGAGGCAGACCGTTTCAACAACGCCGTGCTGGACTTTCTAGCCTGACTTTTTGTTTTGTTTGTATAAAATACTGTGTGTGAGGCTGTGGGTCTACTCTTGACCCATTTCAGAAAATCCTCAAGAGAGTCAACGATAAACCCTTACAGCGATAAACGAAAGCCGGACCCTCAAGGCCCGGCTTTTTTACTCTGGCAAGGTGTTAAATAATCCCTTCAATGGAAATTCTTCCGGCCAGCTTTCGAAATTCGGGGTCGCCGGTCACGACAGCCGCCCTCTACTGTAAAGCAGGTTGTCAGTGGCGGTGGCCGGGTCGAACCAAGCCAGCCGGTTGAAATGCTACGATAATCCAGATAGACTGGCTATGAAATTGGCCTTAAAGCGGCATTTTCAGGCACGAAATGAGCCTTCTAACGGAGTTGGAGTTTTCCTCAGATTGTGATAGCTATATTGTAGGGAGGAAAACGCCATGTCAAAGAAGAAGAAAAATTACACAACAGTGTTTCACCGCTGGATGAGGGAGTTTTTTGTGGTTTTGATTTCAAATCGAATGTTGATCAGTGGAGGAGATTCCAATGGAGGAGAGGACTTTTCGCAGTATTTGCCAGTTCTGTCACACGAACTGCGGCATTATCGTTCACCGGAACGGAGAGGGCGTGCTCTCCGTGGAAGGCGATCCGGACCACCCTTCGAACAGAGGGCGCTGCTGCCCGAAGGCGGCGGCTATCCCGGAGCTCATCCGATCGAAGGATCGTCTCCAATATCCGCTCAAAAAGACATCGACCGGTTTTAAGAAGATCTCATGGGATGAGGCCCTCGAGTTCGCATCAGAGAGACTGGGGGAGATTCGAAGCCGGTTCGGCCCCTTCAGTCTGGTGCGGTACACGGGCGCACCGGTTTCATACCAGGGCAGGGACGGCTTTCGCCAATTTATGGGGGCGTTCGGCTCTTCAAACATGACGGGGGCTGGGAACCTCTGTATGCTGCCGAGGATCTTCACATTTCATGACATCATGGGGGCGAAGCCCGATCCCGATTACGACCGTACAAAGCTTGTCCTTTTCTGGGGGACCAACCCGCTCGTCTCGGAGCGATTCGGGACCTTTGCCGCCTACAACGGGGTGAGGCAGATCATTCCATCCCTGAAAAAGCGGGGCGCGCGGATCATCAATATAGACCCCTATCGCACAGAGACAGTTAGACAGGCGGATGAATGGGTGCGGATTAATCCGGGCAGTGATGCGGCCCTGGGTCTTGCCATGATCCATGTGATCATTTCCGAGGAACTTTATGACAGGGCCTTTGTGGAGACCCATACCCAGGGATTCGAGGCCCTGGCGGAACATGTCCGGTCCCTAAGCCCCAAGTGGGCCGAACCCCTCACGGGGATCCCGGAGAAGGTCATAGAAAACCTTGCCAGGGCCTATGCAACGACAAGGCCGGCGGCCCTGTATGAGGGCAACGGGCTGGATATGTACACGAACGGCGTGGACGCCGTCCGAACGGTGGCGATCCTGATCGGCCTCACGGGGAATCTGGATGTGCCGGGTGGAAACGTTTTCCTGCCCTTTGCCCAGCAGTCCCGTCTCCCCACAAAGGCCGCACCAAAAGAGAAGAGGATCGGGCATGATACCTTCCCCCTTTTTCCCGAGGTCCCTTTTCCGGCGGTCAAGGAGGCCCTGTTAAAACAAGAAGAGGAACGCCCCAGGGCGATGATCGTCCACCACAGCAACCCGGTGCTCGTCCAGGCCAACGAGAGACGGACAAGGCAGGCCCTGGAAAAACTGGACTTTATGCTCGTCTGCGACATCTTTCCAACAGCCACCTCGGAGATGGCGGATTTGGTCCTGCCGATCACGTCCGATTTTGAGAGTTTCGGCTACAGGGCCTATTCAAGTGTGGAGGGCGGCTTCCTGGCGCTGGCAAGGCCCGTTGCAGGGCCCGTGGGCGAGGCAAGGCCTGTTTTTGAAGTGGAATATGAGCTGGCGAAAAAAATGGATCTTCACCAGAACTACCCCTTCCATGATACCCTAAGCTGGTTAAGGTTTATGATAAAGCCGTCCGGTGTCACCTTTGAACGTCTTGATGAGGAACAGATCGTTTACGCGACGTCACAGCTCCAGTACCGGAAATATGAAGGCCGGGGCTTCAACACCCCCTCGGGTAAAATGGAGTTCTATTCCCAAGCCTTTGAGGCCCATGGGTTGAGCCCGATGCCGACTTACAGCAAGCCCGCCGGTGAACCCCTGAGCGTGAGCGCTTATGCTGAAAAAGGGTTTTCCCTGTTCGGCACCACACGCAGACCGGCCCAGTTCGTCCATACCAAGCTGAAAAATCTCGATACCCTTTCAAGCGCCTATCCAGAGCCCTATGTTTGGATTCACCCACAGGACGCCTCAGAGAGGGAGATTGGAGAAGGCCAGGAAGTCGAAGTAAGCTCACCCCAGGGAAAAATCACGCTCAGGACAAAGCTTACCGAGGATACGGGGCCCGGGTTCGTCATGATCGACTTTGGTTGGGGAAACCCGACGGACGGGAAGGCCAATGTCAATGTTCTCTCTAACGATGCCTTTTTTGATCCCGTATCGGGAGGGACGCCCAACCGGCTTTTCCCCTGTGAGGTGAAAAAGAGACCGCGCTAAATGCCTAGGGGTGCTCGTTTTGTGGAGCGGGGCACGTCCTTCAAAATTTCAATTGATGCAATGGGGTCGAGAAAAGTGTGCGGCATAGGGGGCTGTGAATGGTATCGCCGATGAGATTGTGAGCGACCCTTTCGATTTTGGCCTTAGAAATCGGGGCCATCCATGGAAGGCGGGAGAGTTTTTCACTTAAAACTGGAGCTATTTCGGAGACAAGATGAGTAAATGGGCAAAAAGAATACTCGTAATAGGTGCTCTTGTTGTATTCGCGCTTCTTTGTTATGGGGGTTATTACCTCAATGATGCTATGCCAATCGGGACCGGGCATACTGCCAAATATGTGTGTTCAAAGGTCTTTCTGGCCGGTCAAGATCCGGACAGAGTATTCGAAACTGAGGTGAAGCCCTCCAATCCTCTGTTTTCAATGATCGATACTCAGGTTGATTATGAGCTGAAAACGGTTACAGCCAAGGGATTGGGCTTTTGGAGTCCGGCCACCGCCATTTACCGGGAGGGATTCGGCTGCACCTTAACGACAGAGGTCACCAGAGAAGAACTATTGGAACAGGTAAAGGGTGCGGTGCCACAGCTAAAGCCCGATTCTGATTCTTTATGGCCAGCCGGCGAAAAGGTTGATCTGGATTCAATTCCGATTGAAGTCAATCGGGAGAGGCTAGATCGTGTCCTGGACGAAGCATTCAAAGAGCCTGGTTCGGATAGCAAACGGAACACTCACGCCATTGTCGTTGTGTACAAAGACCGGATCATCGCTGAAAGGTACGCCGATCATATCTCCAGGAACACTCCGCTGCTAGGCTGGTCCATGACCAAGAGCTGGGTCAACGCCCTGGTAGGCATCCTGGTAAAAGATGGAAAAATGGACATCATGCAGCCGGCCCCCATAGAGGCCTGGAGCGGCAAAGACGACCCACGTGGCAAGATTACACTGGATCAGTTGCTGAGGATGTCCAGTGGCCTGGAATTCGAAGAGCTCTACGGCCCGTCTTCGGATCCTGTTTACATGTTCTACAAGAGTAAAAGTATGGCTGACTATGCCTCTGCCAAGGCTTTACGGACGGAGCCGGATGGAGAATGGTATTATTCAAGCGGTACGACCAACATTATTGCCCGTATTGTTCGAGACAGAGCCGGTGGATCTTTGGTCGATATCAACAGGTTTGCCCGGAAGCGGCTGTTCGACAGGATCGGGATGTTTTCAGCTATCATCGAGCCCGATGCATCAGGGTCTTTTGTGGGATCAAGTTACGGGTTTGCTACCGCAAGGGATTGGGCACGTTTCGGTGTTCTGTTCAAAAACGATGGGATCTGGGAAGGGGAAAGGATTTTACCGGAAGGCTGGGTAAAGTACTCTACAACCCCTACTCCCCTGGCCCCAAAAGGTCAGTATGGCGCCCAATTCTGGTTAAACGCAGGCGGAAAGGGCAATCCGGCCAACAAACGATTCCCCTCACTTCCCAACGACCTTTACTATCAAGCAGGCTATAACGGTCAAATTGTGGCTGTAATTCCCTCTAGAGATATTGTCTTTGTGAGGTTGGGGGTTACCCTGGACGACTCGTGGGACCCTGATTCCGTTATAAAACAGGTGTTAGAATGCATCGAGGGTTAGGGGTTGAGAAAAGGGCCTTCTAACAAAGCCTACGGTGGACCATGGTACGCCGGTCCCGGACATGGGCTGCGGGCCAGTTCACTCCCAGATCTACTTTCCGGCCTTGCCAGCCCGTATTCGCGAACGGGGCCCACTGGCAGTGTCGGTAACCTTTTTTGTGTGAAGGGGCTGCTCTTGACTCATATTTTGGTATAGTGGTAAAATAATAAGAACATAGGATGATCATTTGATAGATGTTCGACTTTGGAGGAGAGACATGAGAAAATGGATCTTTGTTATTGGACATATCTTCCTATTCTCTTTGTATCTATTTTCAAACGCAGAGGGGGTGAATCTTTTGATGAAGCTGGAATCACCGAACTTTGAAGACCAGGGAGCTATCCCCAAGAAGTTCACATGCGATGGTGCGGACGTTTCCCCTGCCTTAGCATGGTCTGATGTGCCGGCGGGAACAAAAAGCCTTGTCTTGATTGTTGATGATCCTGATGCTCCAGATCCTGCAAATCCAAGAATGACCTGGGTTCATTGGGTCCTTTACAACATTCCTGCAATGGCAAAATCCTTAGCTGAAGGGGTGACTGAGAGCGATCTTCCGAAAGGTACATTGCAGGGTCTGAGTGACTGGAGGAAGCCCGGCTATGGTGGCCCTTGTCCGCCCATTGGCAAACACCGCTACTTTCATAAGCTATACGCTTTGGATGTTGTGCTACCCGATCTTGACCAACCGACAAAGGCAAAAGTCGAAAAGGCTATGGAAGGGCATGTACTGGCAAAGGGCGAGCTTGTGGGATTGTACCAGCGGAGATAACACGCGCAGAGAATAGGGCTCGTCCATAAGGCGATGATATGCAGCATGAAACCTTAGTGCATGGGGGAGGGACATAGGACTTCCCAATTTGCCGGAGTCCAAGACAGGGTTTGCCGGTGGCGGTTGACATCGAACATGAGCGAGAGGACAATACGGAAGAGGTAGGGTTTCAGTTCAAGCGGGAAAGGAAATGATGGGAAACAGTTAACGGCTAAGACTAAAAGGGGAATACGTGAAGGTACTCAATCTATATTTTACCATGACCGCTAATACGGAAAAGGTAGCTTACCAGATCCACGATACAGTCCAGGAATTAGGGCATGAGGTGGATACTGTGAAAATAAGTGACAAGGAAATGGAAATCGACATTCTGGCATACGATTTCGTGTTTGTCGGGTCTGGAGTTTACGCCCAGCTGCCGGGCAAGGCCCTTACGGATCTTTTCAGAAAGCACTTAGAAGACTATGTTAAGGCTGGTGAAATAAAGCCGGGCGCACCCAGAAGGCCATCGGCATATTGCGTTGTGTATTGCACGTACGGCGGCGGACATACGGGTATTAACGAGGCCATTCCGGCTGTAAAATACATGGGCCAGTTATTTGATCATCTTGGGTATACGATACTGGCTGAATGGTACGTAATTGGTGAATACAAGACGGAGAGACTTCGGGAGATGTCAATATCTGGTAGATTGGGGGACATCCGGGGAAGGCCCAACGAGCAGGACTTTAAGGAGATCCAAGAGAGGGTAAAAGGGTTGCTTCGGACCTGAGGTATCCATACAGAAGAAGCCTGAGTCTGGCGGGTCTTTCTTTATCAGGGATTGAAGACCTCAGTACACGCTGTATTTTGCTTATTCACAAATGGGAGTCTCTCACAGCCCTGGTGACTTACCGCAGCCTGAAGGTCAAAACGTCTTCATTCTTGCCGTTATGTGAATAACCGGTAGCTACAATCCTACCATCGGATTGCATGGCAATCCCGTGGGCGCGGTCTTCACTTTCCGCCAGGCCGTCAAAGGTGAAGACGCCGTTTTCCGCAAAACTCGTATCCAGAATCCCATGACTTTTGTACCTTAAGACAATGGCGTCGTCACTTGCGCCGTTGTTGCTCGTCCCGGCGATGAGGATCTTGCCATCTTTCTGTATCGCAACACCAAAGGCATAATCAAAAACAGAAGGGCTTCCCTGATAAATCACCACCCCCCCGGTTCCGAAACCATTGTCCAGACTGCCGTCGGCGTTTAGCCGCAGAAGCAGAATCTTGAAGCTCTGGCCGTCATACACAGAACCGGTGACAACAATTTTTCCGTCACTCTGGAGTGTCACAAAATTCCCATAATCTGGGTGGTCTCCGGCGTAGCGATATGTAAAGACGCCGCCATCACCGAAATCGGTGTCAAGCTGGCCATCGGGATTGTATCTCAATGCCAGAAGATCCTCCTTTTCCTGACCCGCAACAATGTGGGCGCCGACAACAACGATCCGACCGTCACTCTGAACAGCTACTGCAAAACCCTTATCATTCTCATTTCCGGTCCCATTAAAGGTGACGACTCCGTCGCTGCCGAAACCTGAATCACGTTCCAGCTCAGCATTGAGCCGTAGCACAATGACGTCCTGGTTAACACCATTGGACTGTTCTCCTACGACAACGATTTTGCCGTCGGCCTGGACATCAACACCAAACCCGATATCCGTGTGTTCCCCTGCGCTCGAATAGGTAAAAACCTTATCCAGTTCTCCAGCGGTACTGTATTTCAAGACCAGAATATCCCTGTGGTTCTCATATCTTATATAGCCTGCAACAATTATGGCCCCTTCCTGTGACAACGCCAGCCCAAGACCTTTTTGATCGATCCCGCCCCCATCAAAGATCACATATCCGTTTGTCCCGAACGTATCATCGAGCGTTCCGTCCATGTTGTATCTCAGAAGCAGGACATTGTTTTTTGAACCGTCATAGGTATATCCCATAACAATAATTCTGCCGTCGGATTGAATGGCTGTTTCAATCCCCACATCTTTGTTGTCAAAGGGGGCGTCAAAAATGACAAAACCATTTGGATAATTGAAGGTCTGGTCAAGTTTTCCGAAAATGACCGGACCCGTACCGGATGAATTGTCATCGCCGCACGAAACAAAAAACAATAATGGCACAATAATGGACACGAACATCCTTTTCATGATTTCACACCACATAAGACTGCCACTCAGGCCCCGATGCGATGCTTTCTTGCCTCTATCAATCCAACATCAAGAGTATAATTTGCCTGGTCCCCTTTCTCTTTCTCGATTAAAGCAAACAAAGGAGAAAATGTCAAAGAGCAACGCCCAAGTGGCGCAGATTATCACAAATCGCAGGTTTATCTTGCAGGTGGAGTCCCGCCTTCGTGGGAATGACAGACGATACCTTTGGGTATGTTTGTGCAACGTTGGTCAATTGGCCGAAATGATAGAGGCCCGTTCCCTAGACATGCCGCTTAATGTGACGCCACAGCATGTCAAATGTCAGCGGAGAAATTGAAAAACGCGAGACAGACAGGCGATGGCCAGAAATGGCCCCAACATGATGCCGCAAGAGATCTTCAGAGCGCGTTTGGAAGGTCCTGGGCAGGATTTGCCTTTCATGGCGCAACGGGTTTGCCTCGGCATTGTTGCCAACAGGTTTTGTGTGCCTATATTATGATAAATGGCCGGAGGTCATGAATAACAATCCCGTGCCACTGGAGGAAGTGCCCATGGCGCAACGAATAGCGAACCGTCTGATCACCGAAAAAAGTCCTTATCTCCTTCAGCATGCCTATAATCCCGTGGACTGGCATCCGTGGGGGGATGATGCCTTTTCCCTGGCCGCCAGGGAAAACAAACCGATCTTCCTGTCCATCGGGTACGCCACGTGCCACTGGTGCCACGTGATGGAAAGGGAATCCTTTGAGGATCCGGAGGTGGCGGCCCTTATGAATCAGGCCTTTGTCTCCATCAAGGTGGACCGGGAGGAACGGCCGGACCTGGATCATGTGTACATGACCGTCTGTCAGATGCTAACCGGATCTGGCGGATGGCCTTTGAGCATTGTCATGACCCCGGACAAGACCCCCTTTTTTGCCGGGACCTATATCCCGAAGACCAGCCGGTTCGGCCGGACCGGCATGATAGAGCTGATTCCCCGCATCCGCCAGGTCTGGCAGACGCGGCAGGGGGAGGTGCTCAAATCCGCGGAACAGATCATTGCGGCCCTCAGGCAGGTGGAAGACGCCACCCCCGGTCAGGAGCCCGGCCCCTGGCTTCTGGAAAAGGGGGCTGCAGATCTGGCCCGGCGATTCGATGAGGAGAACGGGGGATTCGGGGCCGCCCCCAAGTTCCCCTCCCCTCACAATCTCCTCTTTCTGCTTCGCTGGTGGAAGCGATCCGGGGATGCAGCTGCCCTGGCAATGGTGGAAAAGACCCTCATGGCCATGCGCATGGGCGGCGTGTACGACCACATCGGTTACGGCTTTCACCGTTATGCCACCGACCGCACCTGGCTGCTGCCCCATTTTGAAAAGATGCTCTATGATCAGGCCCTCCTGGCCATGGCTTACACAGAGGCCTTTCAGGCCACCGGGAAACCGGTCTACAGGGATACGGCCATGGAGGTTTTCGCGTATGTGCTCAGGGATATGACCGCACCCGATGGGGGATTCTATTCGGCCGAAGATGCGGACAGCGAAGGGGTGGAGGGGAAGTTCTATCTGTGGCATGAAGCCGAAATCCGGCAGATCCTGGCTGGGCCGGAGGCCGACCTGTGCGTCCGGGTATTCAATGTGAAAAGGGACGGCAATTTTCAGGATGAAGCCACGGGCCGGAAGACCGGAGAAAACATCCTTCACCTGAACCAATATCATCCCGAAATCGCCGAAGAGCTGGGCATGCCGGAATGCGCCCTGAAAGACCGGCTGAAGGGCATCCGGGAACGCCTCTTTCAGGTGCGCGAAAAACGGAGCCATCCTTACAAGGACGACAAGATCCTGACCGACTGGAACGGTCTGATGATGGCCGCCCTGGCCAAAGGGAGCAGGGCCTTTGGCGAATCCGGCTATGCCGTAGCCGCCCAGAAAGCTGCCGCCCTTACCCTGAGCCGGATGCAGCGGCCGGACGGTCGACTCCTTCACCGGTACCGCGATGGTGAGGCCGGTATCGACGCCCATCTGGATGACTACGCCTTCTTTGTCTGGGGGCTATTGGAACTCTATCAGGCCACCTTCGAAACCCGTTATCTACGGGAGGCCATCCGCCTCAATCAGGACATGCTGATCCATTTTCAGGATCCCGCATCGGGCGGGCTTTTTTTCACCCCCGACCATGGAGAGACCCTGATCCTGAGAAAAAAGGAGTTCTACGACGGGGCAATCCCCTCAGGAAACGCCGTGGCCATGATGAATCTGGTCAAACTGGCACGCATGACCGGGGATCCTTTGATGGAGGCAAAGGCCGGCGAGATGGGTCGGGCCTTTTCCGGCCGCGCCGCCGAGGCCCCGGCCGGCCTCACCCATTTCCTGTCTGCGGTGGATTTAGCCCTGGGACCGTCGATGGAGGTGGTGATTGTGGGGTCATCTGGTGACCCATCCGTCCGTGCCATGTTCCAGGCGCTTGACTCCCTCTATTTGCCCAACCATGTGGTCCTGCACCGCCCCTCCGGAAAGCCCCAGCCCGAGATCGATCGTCTTGCCCCCTCTCTGAAAGCCCATGTCCCGGTTGAGGGAAAGGCCACAGCATACGTCTGCCGCAACAAGGCCTGTAAAGCGCCGGTTACTGATGTAGAAGGGATGATGCGACTCCTGGGTGGACATGGTACCGGAATATTTCCGCAGTAGGTACTCCAGGGAACCTACAGGCCCCTATGGGGTTATGACAGCTTGTGTTTCACTTCGTGGGGCAGGGTCGCGGTAGGAATGCCGGTCACCTTTTCAAATTTTGAGGACTTCCCGAAACACTGAACATCCTTGCTCCGGAAATGAATATGATATAAGTTTTGTGCTTGCTGATAATTCATATCAGTTTAGAAGAGATGTAAAGGAGATTTTGAAGAGCCAGGAGGGATATCATGGTTGCAGGACACAAAGTCACTGTCTTGGGCGCCGGGAACGCCGGTCATACTTTTGCCTGGCGGATGGCCAGTCGTGGCACTGAGGTCATGATATGGGAGCATCCCGACTTTTCCCATAATCTAGATGGCATACGGGAAAACAACGGTATTGTGGAAGCGGTCGAAACCTTCCGGAAAGGAGAAATCACCATCCATACCGACTTCCACGGCAAGGCCCGTATCGCCCACACGACCACCGACATCGAAGAGGCCATGAAGTTTTCCGATATCATCATTATGAGCGTTCCGGCATTTGCCCATGAAAGCATGTTCAAGCTGATCATGCCTCACCTGCATGACAGGCACCTGCTCAATGTCTTTCCCGGCAATTACTGCTCGCTCATTTTCACGCGGATGTTGCGCGAGGCAAACCTGAAAAGAGATCTGACCGTCATGGAGGGCGCGAGCATCCCCTTTGCCTGCCGGGTCGTCGCTCCGGGCCGGATTTTTGTCGGTGGAATCAAAGACAAACTCGAAGTAGGTGTGTTTCCCGCCCGCAAGACCGGTGAAGTGAAACACAGGATGACGGGGCCTAACTTCAAACTCCTCTTTACAGAAAACATCATCGCTACAGGCCTTGGCAACGGCAACATCGTCGTCCACCCGGCCACGGCGGTC
This sequence comes from uncultured Desulfobacteraceae bacterium, assembly GCA_964639275.1. Taxonomy (GTDB): domain Bacteria; phylum Desulfobacterota; class DSM-4660; order Desulfatiglandales; family Desulfatiglandaceae; genus CAZXCQ01. The sequence goes on from CAZXCQ010000047.1 coordinate 11,361, forward strand.
CTTAACATGGGGGCCTTTGAGTCCCCCAGGGTCAGTTCTACTATGACGCCCCTTCGAGTCCGCTTGAGCGCTATGTCTCTGAAGACGTCAGCATCAGCCTGGTGGCAATGCACGATCTGGGCAGAATCGCAGATGTGCAGACGACCCTTACCGACGCGATTATCAACATCGCCTCGGTCTATTAGCTTTTCAAAAGCGGTCACAGCATGGCCTTTTCCTGCAAGATAATGGGCAAAGGAGGTCCTTATGACCCTGACCGTGTTATGGTGACCTTTTCCTCTTTCTTTTCATTTAATTCTGAAAGTGCCAAGGCGAGCCCAGCAATCTTTAAACAAACGACGAAATTCATTCTCCATGAGCAAACGGAAAAGCCGGGATAGCGTCGCGCAGCCCCTTTTGCCTGAGGAAAGGTCACGGTCATTGATCTTCTCTCTTGATTCTGTATGGGATGCCGTTGTCTTTTTCGGATTGATAACGCTCTTTGGCGTCTTGTTCCTGTCTTTCTTGATCCGGCCTTTCTTGAGAAAAGAAATTGTATATGATCTTACAAATCCGATGATTGCGAAGGAATGGAGGGTTTGGGGGGATTGCGCATACACCTTGACTCCTCAAGGGTTGAAAGTGTTCGCCAAAGAGACGTTTTTGTTGGTAAGTCCCGCCTCCGAGAGTGCCACGCATCCAGGGAGGTTTACACGGTGGCAGGATCTTCCTTATATCGAAGTCCAGGTGGAAGGAGCGCCTTTTCAACGTCAGGGCGTCTTGGTGTGGTCCCCCGGGGGCGATTTTAAAAAAGGTCTAGGAAAATTGTTTAAAATACCCCCTTTTGTTCGGAAGGTCATTGTCGATGTTCGTAGCTATCACCCCTTTGTAGATCCTCACAAGTTTATGGGACCTATTGGTCAATTTGGTTTACAATTGACCGGGAATGTTACGGTCCGTAGCGTGATTCTACTTTCGGCCCTTCCATGGTGGAAGCAGGCTAGACAGACCCTGAGCGATTTCTTTACTCCCGGACTTTTTTTCCCGAGCGCGATCAATTTTCAATATGGCCCCACCCTCTCAGGTGTTTCAGTTATTTGGTACTTAGGGGGTCTTGTTGCCCTGATGGCACTTTTCGTGATAGGTCACAGTTCACGGTTGACCACCCAGTTATTTTTGGGGATAGCCTTCGGTTGCTTTTTCCTCCTTGATATGCAATTTGACCGCTCTTTATGGATCCATTGTCGCGAGAGCGCTCAAAGATCTGCTTTTCAAGACACGCGTTACGAAGAACGCGTGTCCCGCTTTGGGAAGGAATTTGCGGATTTGGCCAAGGCATTCGCACAAAATGTGCCGGATGGGAGCAAGGTCTTCTTCCCACGAGAGAAGTTTTCTTTGGTCAAAGGGGAAACCAACTGGATTTCTTTTCATTTTTATCCCCAATTCCAGAGTGTTGGGTTGAAAGAGGCGGATTACGTCTTTTATTATTACCCCAGAAACTATGCTCATGGCTCCGGCCGCCTGCAGTCTAGAACAGATTCTAACCAGGCCATAAAGGTTGCGATTGTTTATCAAGTAAGTAGCGAAGCGAAATTGCTGAAGGTGTGCCATGATTAAGGATTTCGGTTTGGCGTTGAGCACCCAGCTGATTCTTATAATAACGGGTTTAGGCCTTTTTCAGATTTTTCTGCGGCAAAAAAGGATCTCGCTGTTTTTCTATCTACCGTATGCATGGGGAGCTGGTCTTCTGTATTTGTACGCAGCCGGCTGGGTCTTTGTGAGGTTGCAGGCGCTCAAGGGAGTTTGGCATTACCCCGTCTTGGGAATAGCTTTGGTGTTGAGCAGCGTCGCTTTATGGTTAAGAAGGCGGGCTCCAGAGACGCATGAAAGATTTTGGACCGGTAAGCCTTTGAGATGGTATGAATGGACTGTTCTGTTGCTTGTGTTTTTCAAGATAACGATCGCCCTTTTTGTTTTGCTTACAAATCCCGTGATTGACTCTGACGCTGCCAATCCTCTCCGCTGGGTAGGGTTGAGCAAGGTAATCATGTCTTCGGGCATTCTTTTGGACGGTTTTTATCATAAAGACCTTCTTCCGCCTTCTCTCTTGTCGGTTTGGGTCCATTTTGGAATTTCCCGGTGGCGTGACAATCTCGTGGGTCTGCCTTGGTTTTTTACCTACCTTTCATTGATAGGGATATCTTTTGTGACTTGTTACAAAGTACAAGGCGACCGCCTTGTCTCATTTGTAGTGGCCTACCTCTATTCAGCCCTTCCGCTTGCCGTCGTCCATGTCATAAGGCCGGGATATGCCGATCTACTGATAGCATATTTCGTGCTTTCGTCGGTTGCCTGGGTAACTCTTTTCTTAAGCCGGGATCAAACGCAAGTCACCTATCTCATCTTTGCCTTGATGGGAGCAGCGGGGTGCGTGCTAACAAAAAAGGAAGGACTCTTGTGGGCTGCCTGGATCATATTTGTTATCTTCAGCCATTACCTGAATCATTTCAAGGGAGTTTCATGGAAGAAAATTTTGGAGATCCAGGCGGTTCTTCTGGCAATCGCTTTTGTTTTATATCTTTTGAGCGCTGAATGGGTCCGCACTCACTTTAAAATGGATGACCGAGTGCAGTGGCTTTTTATCCAACAATTTGACGTCAAGGCCATCGGAGTTTTTTGGAGATTCGCTTTGGGAATGGGGACCTTCAATTTGTGGTGGTGGTTTTCACTGATCATGGCTGTCTTTTTATGGGTAAAGAAAACACCGCGCGAAGTCAAAGCCTTTGCCTTCTACCTCGCGCTTTTGTTTTTCGGCGTGTTCTATTACAGTTGTTTCACGGGCAATGTTCCTGTGACTCTTAGCGGTACTAACGTAGGGCGTTTCCTTTTGCAGATTTCGGGGTTAGGGTTGCCCTTGTACGTTTTTTTTATGAGAGACATCGCCCTCGTTAAACGTTGAACAATTCAAAACTTGCGATCTTTAGCAGTGCTTTGCTTCGTTCCTCCAATTGTCGTGCTGACAAAACTGTATTTGCTAATGTTTTGATCCCTACCTCTGGCAACTCATAAAACCCGAAGGGTATCTCCTGCACATAGCGCGGCCAGACGTTCAAGAAAATCTTCCCCATCCCGTCTCCCCGGGCCGTATGAATCAAAGACGGAAGATTCTTTCATTTTTTCCAGTCGCTCCGGATAGTTTTTTCTTGACAACCAAAGGCCACATAGATCTGAGGCCACGCTCACAAAACAAGCCGCATCGGTATCATTTGTGAATACTTGAATCCAATTCTTTCATACAGAGATTGCGCAATTAAATTATCCTTGTCAGTCAAAACTGTTATGCGCAAACAGTTATTTTTGATAGCGTATTGAATAACATGCTCTAATAGCTTTTTACCAAAGCCTTTGCCTCGAGCATCATGCTCAATGACCATATCTTCAAGCAATGCAACTTTACCACCGAGCGCAGTTGACACCAGAAATAGTAGGCTTACCGCGCCAACAACTCGTTTTGAATCCTCAACCACAAAGAATTTACCTTTATCGGGATTACAGAGAATATCCGTAACTCCACGCAATTGAGCCTCAATATCTGGTTTAAACTCCAGTTCTTGGTCAAATAGCATTGACAACAAACGACAAATATCGTCGGTGTCATTCTTTAACGCTTCTCGAATTTTCATCTGAGTTTGGCCTGGCCTATCCGTAGAATTCACCGGTGTTTTGGCCGCTTCTCAGGCCAAAACATCCAGTGAAATGATTTGTTGTGTGCCGGGTTTGGCCCGGCCGCTATATGGTGCTATTCGGTATTGTGACACAAGTGCTGGGCAAAGTCCAGACCCAGACTGACGGAGAACCGGCTTGTGGGGATCGAGCCAAAAAGTGCCAAAGGCAAGGGTGTTACAGTTTGGAATCTGTTCGAGAGCGATTACCCAATTGCCGTGAAAGTCATCTTGGCTCCAACGGTTGATGGAATCCACTGATCCCGAAGATTCTCTATGAGGATGCGTTGGGCATAATGGCCGGTGCAATGAAAGGCCGCCACATGTTCGATGCCGGCTCGTGAAATATACGCTACGGTCCTTTTCATCTGCATCTTCTCTGCACTGTTCAAATGCAGACCACCCAAAAGGGCATAGACCTTTCTCTTCGGGAATTGGTTCCGTGCCAGTTCCAGGGTATTCACTGCACCGGCGTGGCAGCACCCGGTCAGAACAACCAGCCTTTCGTCCCCCAGCTCAATAAAGATGGCTTGGTCGTCTTCAATGTTGTCATGGATGCGCTCCCCTTCGATTTCCACAAATGCATTGGGCATTCCCGGCTCAAAATCCACGATCCTCTCAATCTGACCCGATAGGTGAACTCCGGGCACGATGGTGGAGGGAGCCGTATTCGTTTCGATTCTGGAACCGAACTGAGCAAATAGCTTTTCGTCCATCTCCCAAGGGCCTGCATAGGTGCCGTCCTTTTTCAGGACAAAGCGTTTTCTGCCGTACGCCTTTGGATGAAGAAAAAGTCTGCATTGCTGCCTTGTTTTGCGGAAGACGGGCAGCAGGCAACCGTAATGGTCGATATGCCCATGACTTAAAACCATAAAATCCAGTCGGCTGAAATCCAGTCCTAGGAGTCGGGCGTTGCGAAGGAGGACATCCTCACTCCTTCCGAAGTCATAAAGAACGCTGTACTTCTCTCCCCGGCTCCACACTTCGATCCAGAGGCTGAGTCCCTGCTCAGCCCACAACATGGACCCCCTCCCGGGTACGGGATAGGCGGCCACTTCCGTAGGGGGAAGAAAAATATCGATGTAGTTGTCAACCAGAACGGTGACCTCGACCCTTTCGGGCATGTTTTCCTCTTGTTCTCAACCTTCCAGAAGATGTAACCGAAAACGGAGCCGAAGCCCCGCTCCCGGTGGGGGCAAAGAAGGACCTAGTTCTGATCGGCCGAGGCTTGACTTCTACCCGATCACTTGACCCAGCCCTTTTCTTTGTAATACTTGAGGGCGCCGGGATGCATAGGAATCCCAAAGTTTCGTCCCATGTTCTCCTGTTTGCCCAAAGCGATCGCCTTTGAAACGTTCTTGTAATGGTCGAAGTTTGCTGAGATACTTTTTGCGATGCTGTAGGCAGCCTCATCCGGCATGTTCTTGCTGCAGAGTACGACCACATAGGCGACAATCCCTTTGACCGGATAGTCAACCCCATTGTAGGAACCCTTTTTAAGGGTATAGGGGTCCAGTCCTTTGTGGGCCTTTACCACGGTCGCAATCGCATCGTCCGAAAGGGAAAGCAGTCTGATCTTCCGTCTACTCCCTGCGGCGATAAGAGGCGGGGCCGGATAGGCCATGGCGCCGTAAAGGATGGCATCGATATGGCCGTCGATCATTTGCTGCCCTGCCTCCCTGAAACTCATATACCGGGTCTTGAAATCCTTGAAGGATAGACCATAGGCTTCCAGCACGTACCTTGTCACCGGGGCGATGGCGGAACCCTTCGGCCCTGGCGTCATGGCTTTGCCTTTCAGCTGTTTGATATCATCGATCCCCGAATCGGCCCACACCGCAAACTGTGTCGGTTCCGGAAATAGGACCGCGAGTCCGCGGATATTCTGCAGCTTCCCGTACTTCTTGAAAAACCCTGCCCCCTCCCATGCCTCTGCGGCCATGGTGGAAAAGGAGAAGCACACATTCAATTTCCCTTTATCGATCGCCACCACATTGGCCGCTCCCCCCAGAGGCAGCGTGGATCCCTTGAGATCGGGATTCGCCTTCAGCGTATCGTTGAGCATTGCGGTTCCCAGGGCCTGCCAAACGCCCCCTGCCGGGGCAGTTCCCCAACGGATCTCATAGGCGGATGCCCCTGTGGTCGTCGCGCCCAGTACAAAGAAAATGCCAACAACCAGACAAATTCCCAAAGACCTTCGGATCGTTACCATGTTGATTTCCTCCTTTCATGCCTTTCATTTCATGGGTCCACAAAGTCCAAGATTCCCTCGCAAACAGATGGGGCAACCAGCCATTTGCTCCTCGCGCATCCATGATCAGGATACTTCCTTTTCCGCCACGGCCCCACGGCCATGGAATTGCATCAAAAGCAGCAGGCCGAATAACCCTATGCCCGCCAAACTGTTGGTTAATGTAGGATGAATAAGAAGGAGCGCCGCCGCCAGCACCACGATTCTTTCGAACCACTTCAAGCGCCTGGTCAGATATCCTTCCCCCGCAACGGCAAAACAGGATGCGCCCACAAAGGCGGTCAACACGACCACGATGATCTTCCAGAAAGGACCCACCAGAAGCAGGGCCTGATCGTAGGCAAACATAATGGGAACCACAAAGGCAACGACACCGATTCTCATAGATACCCATCCCGTCTTCCAGCCGTCCGCCTTCGCAATGGCCGCGGCGGTAAAGGCCGCGGCAGCAACAGGGGGTGAAATCAAAGAAAGACAGGAATAGTAAAAGGCAAAGAGATGGGCCGCGTAGTCGGGCAGACCCAGGGTGATCAGGGCGGGGATGACGGTTGCTACCTGAACGATATAGGCGGGGGTAGTCGGGATTCCCAGGCCAAGAAGGAGTGCGATGAGCATCCCGAAGATAAGCCCCAGCAGGAAATTGCCGCCCGTCAGGTCTATAAAAACCGTTCCCAGGCGATTCCCAAGACCGGTGAGATCCACGGTTCCCACGATGAGTCCCGCGGCCGCCGTGGAAATGACCACAATGAGCATCCCCTTGGCACCGTCTTCGAGAGCCGAAAGCAGCCCGGGGATGCTCAGACGGGTGGTTCGTCGACACTGACAGGCCAGGATGGCGCTTACGACGCCATATCCCCCTGCAAGTCGGGGTGTGTAACCGGCGACCAGCATATAGACCAAAACGACAATCGGCAAAGTCATGTGGCCGTAATCCCTCAGGGTCTCTCTGAACGGCTGTTCGGGCTCGACGCCGGAAAGGCCGTGTTTCTTTGCCTCCAGATGAACCGAGACAAAAACACATACGAAAAACAGAATGGCCGGAAACAGGGCATAGCCGAGGATGGTTCGGTAGGGAATGCCGCTGAAGGCCGACATGACAAAGGCAGCGGCTCCCATCACCGGGGGCATGAGCTGTCCCCCTGTTGAAGAAAGGGCCTCCACGGCTCCTGCGAATTCGGCCTTATAGCCAGCCTTTTTCATCATTGGGATCGTGACACTCCCGGTGGTCGCTACGTTGGAAGCGCCGCTGCCTGTAATAGTGCCCATGAGGGCGCTGGCGATGACTGCCACCTTGGCCGGTCCGCCGGCCATACGCCCCGTCAAGCCGGCGGCAAGATTGCTGAAGAGCTGAGATCCGCCGGCGTGCATGAGAATGGAGCCGAAGATGATATAGAGGGCGATTTCCGTCGCCGAGACGCCAAGAGGGATCCCGAAGATCCCGCCGAGTGAGAGATAGTTGAAGTCGACTAGATCCACCCATTTGAGCGGCGCCATGTGAAGAAACCCCGGCAGGTAGGGCCCCACAAAGGGGTAAGCGATAAAGGCCAAAACAACGTAGAAAAGGGTTTTGCCAAAGACTCGCCTCGTGGCTTCCACCACCAAAATGATCATGGCAATACCCAGAATTTTCTCATACCACGCAAGCGGCGTGATCAATCTGAAACGTTCTTCCATGACCCATTCATAATGAGTCAGAAGGTATCCGATGCACAGAATCGAAAAAAGCACGAGGGTCCAATCCAGCCCGTTCGGTAAGGGTCTCCCCTTCTTCTTTCCCCAGACATGCACCAAGAACACCAGAATCAAACCGAGGCACAGATGGATGCCCCTTTGTACGATGGCATCAAAGGCCCCAAACAATGCCGTGGCGATCTGAAAAACCGCAAGGGTCACGGCGACAACGGCCGCGACCTTTTGTGACCAGTGCCTGGAAGTCCAAAAATCTCTCCAGCCATAGCCTGTCATCCATTCACCTCACATGCCCGACGACAAATGCTCCGGAAGACTGCCTTCCTGATCCGGTCCGCCTGTCACCTCGTTTTCAGACCGCGGAGGAATAGGATTGTCGAGGGAACCCTGTCCTTTTTTCACGACCCGAACCCGTCAAGGTTCGGGGTTACCGGTGGCCCGCCAGACCTCCTCGGCGTTCAGGGGGAGTTCGAAGAATTCCCGGCCCGTGGCCCTGGAGACGGCATTTCGAATGGCCGGAGCCGTGGGGATCAACGCCGGCTCCCCCACGCCTTTCGCCCCATAGGGACCTGTCGGCTCCGGATCTTCCACAATGATCGTCTCCATCTCGGGGATATCCATGGCCGTGGGGACAAGGTACCCGTGAAATCCTGGATTCTGGACCGTTCCGCGCTTCCGAATCACCTGCTCCATAATGCCGTACCCGACCCCCATGGCGACCCCGCCCTGCACCTGCGCCTCGATGGTGTTCGGATTGACGGCCCTGCCCACGTCATGGGCGGCGACCACCCGCAACATCTCCACCTGACCGGTCCTGCGATCCACCCGGACAAAGGCGCCCTGGGCACAGGGCTTCTCAGGACCTTGACCCAAAGCATACCCGGAGCGCTATAATCGGCTGCATATCGGGCCCTTCCCCTGAGCTTGTCTTGGGCATCGATCTTCCCAATGGATCTTCCAACCGTCCGCCCCATGGATCACCCTTCCTCTCGATTCGTCCTCTCCCTGGGCCGGTAGAAATCCATATCCCCGCTGAGCCCAACGATGGCCGATGTCTTCCCATCAGCGCCCACGGTGCGTTTGTCCCCCTCCCATTTGAAATAGGAGCCGCAGAAAGGGCAGTGCAGCTTCACACGGAGAGACAGCAAAGCGGTGTCTCCATAGTATTTCCCGGAACACTCGGGGCAGGTCAGGTCGATGATATCCATGTTGGGTCCTTTTTCTTTATTGGCTCAGGTAGTCCTTCAATGATATTTTCTTCCATGCATCCTCCGGCACCCTCCCTTTTCGGGGAAAAGGCCGATCCAACGGCTTTGTGGCATCAATGATCATTCCGCTCCCTTTGATTTCGCTCCTGAGCGAAGGATCCAAGACATGTCCCTGCAGGTTTTTCAGGATCTGAACGTCCGTTTCAGGCTGGACCCGGGTGGAGACGGCCCACATGACCTCCTTGAAATTGCATGGATCGATTTCCTCATCGACGACGATGGCTATTTTGACAAAGTTGCTGGCACCAAGGGCCGCCACGGCAGCCCTCATGGGTTCTCCCTCAACGGTCTTTCTCATTCGAATGATCATGGTCAAGGGCCCTCCGGAGTCAACCCAACTGGTGTCGATGACGCCGGGCACGGATCTTTTCATGGCTCGCAAGAGGCTGGCCTCTATGGGAAGGTGGGCATTCATATGCTCGGTCTTGCAGGGAAAGATATCGATGATGATGCCGGCTGACCTGAAATTGATCGCCTTGGCCTCAAAGAGCCACGAGACCCTCTGGGGTCCTGAATATCCGGTGTATTCCCCGAAAGGACCCTCGACGGTCCGTTTCCCTGCTACGATTTCCCCCTCAATGACAATCTCCGCATCGGCGGGGATGTAGAGATTCTCCCCATAGACGATGGAAGGCGTCACCCGAATCTCCTCCCCCAGAAAACTCGCCGCAGCCCGGTATTCATCCCGGTCCACGGATGTCAGAAGGGCACCGGTCATATGAAAGGCGGGATGGTGCCCCAGGACTACGGCCACCGGTAGGTTTTCGTTTCTTTCTTCTGCTTCCCGGAAATAAGACCACAGATGCCTGGGCGACATATAGATGGCCAGATGCCTCTCATCCAGGTACATCATTCGGTTCCAGGAGACATTGTACCGTCCCGTCAACCGGTTCTTGGAGACCACGATGGGCGTCAGGTAGCAATCTCCATCCATATCCACATGTCTGACCATGGGCAGGATATCGAGATTGACCTTATCCCCGCTCACGGTATGCTCTTTCACGGGGGCGTCCCTGGCTGCGATGACGATCGGGTCTTTTTCTTGATCCTGCCTTTTGAGGATCTCCTCCATGAGCCGGGTCTTTGAAGAATCGGGCGGGAGATCCAAGGCCACCGCCATTTTTGCAAAGGTGCCGAAAGTGTTCAGGAGAAGCTGAAAACCATGGTCCCCATGATCATGTGATTGCGGGGACTCGAACAGGACGGATTGAAACCGTTTTTCGGATTCCATTTTCTCCATCACCGCGGTCACCTCAAAACGAGCGGGATCCACCCTTCTCCGAACCCGCACCAGCTCCTCGGGTGCCTCTCGCCTTAAGGTTTCTAACCACTGCCTGAGATCTTTCATAAAACTCCCTTACAGTCTTGTCCTCCCATTTGTCTGGGATTCTCATTATCGGTCACGGATTCAATGGCTTCTATGATTTTCACATACCCGGTGCATCGACACAGGTTCCCGGACAGGGCCTCCTGGATCTCGTTCTTTGACGGGCGGGGGTTTTGAGAAAACAGGCCCTTTGCGGTCATGAGCATTCCGGGCGTACAGAATCCGCACTGTACCGCCCCATGATCCAAAAAGGCTGCCTGAAGCGGATGCAGATCTTCCTCTTCTGCCAACCCTTCCACCGTGGAGATCTGACGACCGTCTACCCTTATGGCCAGGACAAGGCAGGAATTGACCGGTCTTCCGTCCACGAGAACGGTGCAGGCCCCGCAATCACCTCGATTGCAGCCCATCTTGGTCCCGGTCAATCCCAACCGATCCCTGAGCACATCCAGGAGCGTCTCATTGGGCGCCACCTCCAGTGCATACTCCCGATTGTTGATCCTGAGGATCACAGGTTTCTTCATTTCAGTCCTCTCCAGGCCAATGCGCAGCTCTTTTCCAGGCCTCTTTCAAGGTCCTCTCCACAAGCACCTCCACCATGGCACGTCGGTAGCGGGCTGAACCCCTGAGATCGTCTATCGGCCTGTATTCCGACGCGGCCGTCTCTGCGGCCCCACGAAACAACCGTTCACCGGGTCTCTCTCCCTCGAGCAATTGTTCCGCGGAAACGGCCCGCAAGGGGACGGGCGCAACCGCCCCAAGCACGATGCGGGATTTTCGAATGGTCTCGGTCCTTTCGTCAAGTGAGATAAACGATGCCACATTGACCACCGATATCTCCAGGGACTTCCTGTTGCCCAGTTTGATATAGGCGGCTCCTGATCCGGGAGGTGGGTGGGGAACCAGAATCCCCGAAAGAATCTCGTCTCCTTCCATCACGGTTTGTCCCGGCCCCAGAAAAAAACCATCCAGCGGTAAGATCCTCTCTTCGGCGGTCCTTGTCAAGATCACACGCCCTCCGTAGGCCATCAGAGAAGGCGGGAGATCGGCCGCGGGTCTTGCGCTCGCAAGATTTCCCCCGGCGGTTGCAAGGTTCCTGATGAGAGGGGAACCCAAACTGCTTGCAGCTGTCCGCAGGGCCCCGAATCTTTCCCCCAGGAGGGGGGATGCGGCCAGCTCGGAAACGGTGTGGCAGGCCCCTATCCTGAGCATGGTTCCGGAACTTTCCATGCCGGAAAACTCCTGAATTCTGGACAGGGAAACCACGGATTCCGGGGAAAGGATTTCCTCTTTCATTTGAACAAGGAGATCCGTCCCCCCAGCAAGAGGCCTGGCGCGGTCCTTGAACTCAGCCATGATCTGGCAGGCTTCCATCAGTGTCCGCGGCTCGTGATATCGCAATCTCGGCAAAAGCAAGGCGGGCATCTCCTGTAAGCCGATTGAATTTGGCGTGGAATGCGGCTCTTGTCACCTATTTCCAAAAATTGGCCATTTCTCTTACGTGCTCGGCCATGAGTTCTGAAGCGTCCTTGGAATCGGAGTTTTGGATGGCTTCAAAGATCCTCCTATGGCTGCTGGCACTCTTTTGCTTGTCTTCACGGGACAAACAGAACTCCTTGACGGTTTTGTAGAGCAGCCCCATTAACCCCTTAATGGTCAACACCATGACAATATTCTTTGATGCCTCTGCCACATTCACATGGAATTTCATGTCCCCAAGGCTTCGGGGGACATCCTGGCCTATCCTCTTTTCATACTCCAAGATACTCAGCTCAATATTTTCCAAGTCCTCGGACGTGGCCCTTTCCGCAGCCAGCCTCGCTATATTGGGTTCAAGGAACAACCTTGCCTCGGTGAGATCCCGCACGCTGGCCTTTCCCATGTGCAGCATGAGGGTAAAGAATTCGGCGTAGGGTTCCACGCTGGGTTCAGAGACAAAAACCCCTCCCCCGGCACCCCTCTTAATCTTCAGGAATCCAGAGTTCGCCAGGCTGAACAAGGCTTCTCTCACAGGCACACGACTGACCCCCAGCTGTTTGGCCAACTGTCGCTCGGGGGGCAACCTGTCTCCCACATTCAGTTTTGCATCCAAAAGCAACTGTTTGATCTGGTCCATGACCACGTCGGATACCCGCTTGCGTTCGATGACCGTAAACTGGTCGTTTCCTTGCATCCCCCTATATCCTCCAGATTTGATGTCCTAAGGTTAGACCTTTACACCACATGTCAAACCCTTCTGTCAAGTTCATTCGGTGCATATTGCCTCATGTTCCGTGACAGTAAGAGGAATAGGTTGGGCCAAAGCGGATAGGGTGGCTATGGGGCTATTGGGTCGCCCATTAAACGGCTTGCCAAGGGAAAAAACACCTCACCAAAAGTGGGGTAGTTTTCGTCTTATTGTTTCAGTATTTCAGATGGTTGCCTAAATCCAACCCTTTAATGGGCAACCCAATGCCAGAATGTTGGAATGTTGGCAACTAATGTTGGGCATCCTCATTCTTATTAAATATTGCAAGATATTCTTTGATATTACCTTGGTTCAAGTATTTGGCAAAAGGATCTCTTGATGGATCCGACTTCCACTCGTATTCGGTCATCATTGCTATGGTGTAAGCCCGCTCTCGGCCATAAATCTTGGAGATAACCCCCAGGGCCATATCCGTTCCAGCAGATACACCTGAAGATGTGAAAATACTGCTCTCCTCTACCCAGCGTGCATTTTCTACCCATTTCACTCTATCCGATTGGTTCGCTGCAAAGCTGAAAAACAGTTTATTTGATGTTGCTTTTTTGCCATCGAGCACCCCGGATTTAGCAAGAATAGCCGAACCGGAACATACTGACATAAGAACTTCTGCGGAGGTAGCGACTTTACGGATGAAATCCATCATTGAAGGGTTATTGAGCTGTGCGAAGGTTCCATAACCACCGGGCACCAAAACCAAATCTAAGCCGGGATGATCATTAAAATAGAATTCTGCAATAGTAGAAGGCCCCTGTGCGGATTTAACTGGACCCAGAGTCTCTGCGACAGTGACAATCTTAAGTTCCGAACCAATGTTACCAAACATCTCCAGTGGACCATAGAGATCTAGTAGTTCGAAGTTTTCATATAGAATCGCCCCAAGTATTCTCATTGATGAGTCTCCTTTCGTTATTGTAGTGCCCAATGCGGCGTTGACCAACAGCCGATCGGGCGAACGGGAGCGCGCTCGCGGTCGGCGGAATGGCCAGTCAGAGTTGATGCGGTTGTTAGCCAGATCTCACGGTCTTGTCCGCACCAAACGTTTCTATCTTCCAAGTCTCATCATAAACTTACGAAATTTCACAAGCGGAATAGCTATGCGTGGCGCGGTATAACAGACAGGTTTTTTGCTGATACAGGTTTCCAGGTGGTCAACTGCCCTTTCCACATTCATCATGAACGGTTTAACATCACCTTTAGCCATTTTGGTGTCAACGAACCCAAAACGAACATTTGTCACATGCACCCCTTTGGACTTCAAAGCCAACGCCAGGCCCCCAAGATAGTTGGAAAAGCCTGCCTTCGAAGCATGGTAAGATGGTGCCTCGGCTGAAAGCAACTCGTCAGCCAGGCTTGAAACTCCGATGAAGTGGCCTTGCCCCCTATTAACCATCCGAGGGATTACTGCAGCCGCTGTTCTCACCATGCCGGTCAGATTTACATCTATAATTCTCGGTTCATCACTCATATTCTGAGGATCGAATAGTTCACCGATCCCCACAAAATAAATGCAAAGATCCAACGGGTTTTTGCGCACCAGTTCATCAATTAGTTCTAAGTATTTGTTGTTGCCGACATCTATAACTCTGTGATGATACATAGGGTTCTTAATTGGTGATTCACTTCTGGAAACACCAATGATATTCCATCCACCTTCAAGAAGCCTCCTCGTTGTTGCTAAACCTATGCCATCTGAATTCCCAATGAGTAGTGCTCTGAATTGCACTAAAACCTCCTTCATTTTCTGCATTTAGCGTCGGCTAAATTGGCGAGGTTGGGCCTCTTTGGTCGGCTACACTCTATCTGCCGTGAACGTCCGCATCGCAAGGGAGTTCATTAGCAGGGTACTATATATGGCTGCGAGGTACGACCGTTGCCACAGCCCCGTCAAGGCCATAGAACACAAACCGCCTCTACCCGTTGCCAAAAAGAGGGTGAACGCCACAACCGCGACAGCAAGCCCCAGAATGTTCCAGATTTTGACCAGGGCGAGTTCGGACATACCCAGCGCCCAAAGTGGTGTCAGCAGCAAGAGGATTGAGCCAAGCCCTGCCCCAATGTCATGGGCTTTACCAGAAACCGTTTCGGCTGATCCGATGGGATCTTCCGGGAAAAAACCAGCCACGATACCGGCTCCGATACCGAAACCCACTATGCCAGCCAAATACAGCACATGACGCCAGGTAGATAATTGAAACTGGCTTGCCTGGCCTACAGCAAAGACAAGAAGACATACCCCGAGCCCGACGAGCCACACAGAGGTCAGCGATCTCACGGGACTCTCGATAGTCCCGAGGGTACTGATCGTATCCCGCAAGTGACTGTATCCGGGGTACCTCATCGCCAGAAGTGCCGGAATCAAGAAGTCACCGACCATTGCTATCGCACCTAGCACGAAGCCTGCCCAGAAGAGTCCGTTTCCCATGCCCGCTCCGTTGGCGATGGTGCCCCAACTCCCGGGCTGATATTTGCGCGGGCGTTTTTCCCGCGCATATTGTCCAGCCCGATGTTATTTGCCGATTAACCAATCGGATAGTCTATTTCTAATTCGAGTCAAACGATCTGTGTTGATCTCACCAATTGAACCTACCAAAATGGTTTTAGTTACAACAGCTAATCTACCAATTCGAATGACGCTTGCGAATTTCAGCCCTGAACCAGTAAAATCAGGATCCTCCTCAGAGATAATTTCACCAAATGAAGACATTGTTTGAGATAGTTGCGATGAAATCATGCAAATAAGCCAGTCTTCATAAGCTCCCGGAAGTTGCCGAATTACGAGTGCAGGGCGTAGTTTTCCTTTTTTTGATCTGAATAAGGAAACCGAAACAGAACAACTTGCCCTTCCCGGATCATAAAAATTTCTCCTTGATATCTTCAATACCATAGGGACTCGGTTCTTCTTCTATCCCCCTCATTGCAGAATCTAAGGAAAATTGAGCCCATTTGGAATCTTCCTCTTTCCTGCTTTTCTTGGATTTAAGATACTCCACGAAATCCAGCACTTCTGTCTGATCTGACTCCGGAATTGACTTGAGTTCCTCGATAATTCTCTCAACTATGTCCATTTTAAACTCCTATTTGTTCCTTCCCTGGCAGATAACGGCGCTCTTCAGCGGGCGCGCTTTTTTGCGATCCGCTGCAAGAGCTTACGCCTATCTTTTATATTTCTTTTTTCCTAAATTTTCGCCTCATACTTTCAATGATTTCATTTATATTTAGACCAAGGCCAAAGAAATTTGGTTTCAACTCAAGAATCTTGTTTATACTCACGTCCGTTTTGAAAGACTGCGATGACGATAGGATATTCAGTTCTTCGGCATAAGATAACAGCTCTTCACGGACATCATTGATTGTACAATGATTCAGGGCGTACTCAACAAGGTCCTTCATTTCTTGAATTCTCTTGGTGGCAGATATGGTACTTCCAATAAAATCAATAGCTTCATTGATTTTGGCGAGAGATAATAGCTGTCCATGCGCGTTTTTATTTGCATAAATGATGATATTCTCAAGATCAGCTCCTGAAAACCATTGTGTTCGCTTAGCAATAGCAGATAAGTCAACATCGGCTTCAAGATGTATTTGCCGTTTGACTTGTGTATGTATCCTGAGGATGCCAGCCCGATCATTTTCTGATGGATAGTAGAAAGGAGTGAGGACATCAAACTTCGACATTATGACATCATTGATTCCCTTAGGATTTCTAGTTGTAGCAATTAGTATTTGCTCATCATTTATTTCTTCAACACCTTCTAACATAGCTTGTAAAGCCCCTGGCTGTCCTGAGAGGCCTGATAATAATAGGTCTATATCTTCAATAAGTATACCTCTAACACCATATCGCGTAATCGTTGAAAATGCCTCCCTAATCCTATCGATAGGAGATTCGAGTATACTTGCTTTCCTAATCTCAACGGTCATCCACACTGGGTCGCTTTTCGAAAATTCATTGAATGTCGCCCCGGCGAATGATGACTTACCGCAGCCCTTAGGGCCATAGAAAAGGTATTTATTCGCTATCATATCTCTTGTGTTAAGGCTAACGAGAAGCTGAAGGGCGGCCGTCTAGGCCGTCCGCTTCGAGCGATTTGTTATACGTACATTTATAGAGGCGATCCTTTATCAAAGCTTCCCTTTGAAATCGGTACTTAGAAGGGAGGTTTTGGAAAATCCCATATCACGGCGAATTTGTAGCAATAGTTCGCCGACGAATGGGGCTAACTCCTGAGCCTTTATAGCCCCTTCCTTGATCTTCGCAACGAGAATGTTGGCTGATTTTATAACTGAATCAGGTGCATGAAGCCATAGAAATGAATACTCATACCACAGCATGTCTGTGCATTCAGAATTTCCTTCGCGAAGACTCTTAAGGCAGAGGAGAAGATTTCGGTAATGTTCTCTCTTATCAGCAAAGGTACGTTCTTCTGCTGCCTTCCTCCGGTCGAGATAGAACTTGAGAAAGTAACCTGCTACAGCACCAAAAGCCGCGCTTAAAAGTTGCAGCCAGTCCATAAAATACACCTCATGTGATCATTAAGATTTCGAGCAGTATAATGCGGCGCGCAGCGCGGCGCTAACAAGCCAGTCGACCTGACGGGGTCTGCGCTCCGCTGGCCGGACTCGGGCGCCAGCGCCCGGCCGCCCAGCTCCGCCAGACCGCCGCAGGTCACCGCCGCATTAT
>CAZXCQ010000048.1:0-27537 GCA_964639275.1 uncultured Desulfobacteraceae bacterium
ATTTTGTCTTTGTCCCTAACCTTGAACGTTGAACCCGGAACCTGTGAACGCTTGCGATTTTTCAAACGGGAAATCTTTTAAACCCGTTTCACCCGTTTCCCCAAAAAAGAGGGCAAATTCGAAAAAAGGCCGGGGCTAAGAATTTTTGAGGCGTTTCACCGATTGGTCTGAATAGAGACGATGTATCTTGTTGTTCACCGAATAGGAGATCAGCTCACTTTCATGACCATTGAGCACTTGCCGGAGTACTGCATTGGTCTTCTCTTCCAATTGATCGATGATCTCTGCCAGACCCTTGAGACGAACAAGGGTCTTTCTGGACTTGGCCTGATGGGGCAAACCCAGAGAGGGCTCTCGGAGGATATGGATCAGTCTGTCCAGAAATTGGAAGTCAATATGATCGTTGTCCCTGTAAATAAGACCCACCCACTCCCTTCTCAACACCTCCGGTATATCTTTACAGGCGGCAAGCATATCTGGATCCTTGCCCAGGTGCAGGGATCTCTTGAGTTGATTGATATAATGGTTGATCTCTTTTACAGATTTTTCGTCCACGAAGCCCTTGCTCAGCAATCCCTCCCATTTCTCCTCAATTTGCATCCGGACCCAATTCTCCCCCAGCTCTGGAGGGAGGGAGAGGCCCAGAAACTTGTTCTGCATGGCAACCAGTTCCCTTTTCTCTCCTTCAGGGATTGCCGCCACCCTGACTATTGCCTCATTTAGCGCATGAACCGCCTCACTTTTCATTGCCTTCTTGTCGGTGTGGCCCAACAGGACGTCCTCCCACTGCGACCTCAAAAACCCCAACTCCTGCCTAATAAGGGAAAAAATCAGCCCTGATTTGGCGATCGCGTTTCTCAATGCATCGGCGAGGATGTTGCAGGAATTTAGCCTGTCCTCGGCCAACCGCTTCATGGCATCGAGCGATTGCTGCCGTAGTTGATAAGAAAGGAGTTCTGTCCCCAGGGCACGCGACAGCCTGTTAATGACCTTTGTTTCGGGGCTGTCTATCCCAATGGTCCTCGGCCGAAAATGGATTTTGATGACCGCCACCACCACATAATCGCTATCCCGCCATAGGATCTCACCCCCAAAACTTCTCGGGTACCCCGATGTGGCCCTGTTACCCAGATAGAGGTCCTCCTTGCGGATCAGGACGGGTTCCATGTGGTGGTAATCATCTTCCATCCCGGCAACCTGAAGCCTTACGCTCCGCTCATCATTCCGGGGGTCCTCTGCGGTCCAACTCCGCTGCCTTTCCACACACCATGCCATTGCCTCCAGTGGCCGCCCCGGCTGATCCCGATATTCACTCCAGGGTTTTCCAGGGGGATCGTAGTCTGACCTCTCCGGAAAGCCCCAGATAATGATCTTCTTGTCATCGTCGATCTCTCCAGATGTCACCCGGGTGGCAATCATTTCAGGAGGTCCCCCTATCCGATACACGGTCCCCTTGTAGGCATTGGACAGACAAAATAGAATCGTCTCGATTATCTCTTTGCAGGCCTGCTCTAAGATCTCCTTATCGATTCTTATGGTCAAATCCCTTTTCCTCTTTAAAGGGTCAAAAATCTTCCCCCGGCCTACTCAGCATCGCCCCTCCGGGTCTTGAAATAATGGCTGACATCGTTCCTGAAACGGGCGATGGAGGCCTCGCCTGCCCTTGAATCGTGATAAAATATACCTTTTTTTGTCTTTGTCAATTAAGAAATGAACCCCTTGACATTCTGCCATCTGGATGTCAAATAGAACATAGGATGGAAAAAGGAATCTATATAGAAAAACTGCCCGAGCTGCAGGACCCGCTCCTTATCGCCGGATTTGACGGCTGGGGGAATGCCCTGGATATTTCAAAGTCTATGGTTACCTATCTGATCAGGAAGCTAGAGGCTGAATTCTTTGCAGGGATAAACCCCGACCTCTTTTTTCGATTTGATGAAAGCCGTCCCTTTGTAACCATCGAGGAAGGGGTCTTGAAGAACGTCTCACCACCTGGGGGCTCTTTCTATTCCTGCCGCGCCGGCCCAAAGGGAAGGGATATCGTTATCCTGAGGTCCAACGAACCAAACCTCCGGTGGCTTCACTTCGCCGAAGAGCTGTTTTCCCTCTGTGGCAAAGTGGGGGTAAGGACCATCGTGACCCTGGGAGGGATGTATGATAATGTCTTGCATACGGACAGGATAATCTCCGGCATCGCCTCGAGCAAAGAGCTCTTTTCAAAACTGAGCCAAAAGGATGTTATGCCCATCAACTATCAGGGTCCGGGTGCCATCCACTCTTCCATTCACTTCCAGGGCCTCAAGAGGGGATTTGAGTGTATCAGTCTATGGTGCCACTGCCCTTATTACCTTCAGGGCACCACTCATTTTGGTCTCTTGTCCCATCTGGGCTCTTTGCTGTCTTACCTGGGAGATTTTGAACTGGACACACAGGAGATTGATGCGAGCTGGAAAGAGCTCAACCGGCAAATTCAAGGACTTATTGAAAAAAACCCCGAACTCCAGGCCATGATCAATGAAATCCGCAAGGCAAAGGTCCAGGGTTCAAAGGAAAGCCTGAAGGGGTCCATTGAAAAGGGTCAAAAGATCATCCACCTGCAAGACTTCTTGAAACCGAGGTGAGTCTAGGCCTTTTTCTTTACCGCCTCAACCAGGGAATGTACGACCATCCCGGCCGAGCCCTCCAGAAAGATATCGGTCAAACTGTCGGTCAAATGGGTCCTTTCTTTATTGATTTCTATGATCTTTGCCCCGTTTTGCTTGGCGATTGAGGGAATGGTATTGACCGGGGAGACAACCGCCGAGGTCCCAATGACCATGAGGGCCTGGGCAGCCGAGGCAAGGCGAAAGGAACGATTCATCGCCTCCTGGGATATCGGTTCTCCAAAAAAGACCACATCGGGTTTCAACACCCTTTTGCATTTACACCGGGGGGGAATCTCCCCCCTCTTCTCTTCGGCCTTATAGCTCTTTCCGCACCACAGACAGGAAAGCGTGCTCGAATTGCCATGATATTCGATGACATTCCGTGATCCACCTGCCTGATGGAGATTGTCGACATTCTGGGTGATGATGTAGTGTAAATAGCCCATCTTCTCAAGCTCCCCGAGTCCCACATGGGCCTCGTTAGGCTTGGCCTGGTCTACGACCTCGCTCATTTCCCGAAGCATTTCCCAGACCTTTTCGGGGTTTGCCCGAAAGGCTGTGATCGTGGCATATTCGGCAGGATCGAATCTTGACCACAGCCCTCCCGCACTCCTAAAATCGGGGATACCCGATTCCACCGAGATTCCAGCACCTGTCAACGCCAGAGACATCTTTGAGTTGATCAGGATATCGCCAGCCCGCTCGATCAGTTCTTTCATAGCGAAATTCCCCTTTTGGTATCGATTTAGCTCTTTTCGTATCAATTTAGCCTTTTTTAAAATTGACACCTAGGCAGGGGAATGGGGGTTCCGAATCCCCATTGCCCGGGTTTCAAAAAGCTAAAGTGTTACCCCTTTTGGAAACAGGTGATTAGACCGGTTCAAAAAGGATCTTCCTCTCGCTGTTGTTATATAAACGAAGCCTGGCCCTTAGATTCTTTTGCTCACCAAAGATATTTGTGAGCCTGACCTCATCTCCTTCAAACTCCACGAGGTCTACATTTTCAAGGACCTTCTCTTCCTTCCCGTCTCTTAAGATAAACGCGTGGGCTTCACACATTTTGTACCTCTCATCTCAGCCATGGTTCTTGTCCTGTTTGAGAGAGTCCAGGGCGTGCCTGAGGCACTCGGTACCCCGGGCAGTCAAGGTGATCACCTCTCTGATCTCTTTTGCACTATCCATTTTTCCCGCCTCTGCCAGTTGAACAGCAAAGCCCTCGTACTCTTCCTGGTGGTGATCATTGTGGGTGATCCAGTGTTTAATCCTGATCATTGCCTTTTGGACAAAATCCATCAATCCGATCCTCCATTTCTCTCTGGATCATGAAGGTTAGGAAATGTGCCCCCTGATGTCAATCAAATTTGGGAACGGCCGAACCCTAAGATTCTAATGTATTGACACCAGACGCCTGCCAGGTTACTATTTTTTACAATGCACCAATGTCGTAAGGGGGCCTGGAATGAATGACATTCTAAAGGGCAAAAGGATCCTAATTGTGGATGATGAACCCGATATACTGGAAACGCTGGAAGAGCTCCTGGACATGTGTCTGATTGATACAGCTCCTGACTTTGAGACCGGCCGGAAATTTCTCAAAAAAAACACTTATGACGTGGCCATCCTCGACATTATGGGGGTAGGAGGCTACGATCTCCTGGAACTGGCTCGAAAAAGAGGCATCCCCGCCTTGATGCTCACAGCCCATGCCCTCAGCCCTGATAATCTGGTAAGGTCCATCAAAAGGGGGGCCGAGTCCTACATCCCCAAGGACAAGATGTCCGAGATAACGACCTATCTTGCCGATATACTCAAGGCCCGCGACAAGGGGATAGATAAGTACAGGAACTGGTTTGACAGGCTTGAGCCGTTTTTTGACGAAAAATTCGGGCCTGACTGGAAAAAAGAACACAGCGATTTCTGGAAGGAATTTGACCAGACCTACCGGACCTCCAAAGAAGAGCTTCAGCAGATCATGTAGATAAGGGGGGAAAGACCGTGACTCTTCGGGAGTAAACCGGCGCCGCAGAGAACGATCAACTCGCC
The DNA here is from genome assembly GCA_964639275.1 of uncultured Desulfobacteraceae bacterium. Classification (GTDB taxonomy): domain Bacteria; phylum Desulfobacterota; class DSM-4660; order Desulfatiglandales; family Desulfatiglandaceae; genus CAZXCQ01. The sequence goes on from CAZXCQ010000048.1 coordinate 4,689, forward strand.
CCCAGAGGCACCTCTACCAAGAATTTTGCGCCCTTTCCTTCATCGCTTTCAAGAGATATCTTGCCGCCCATGTCCTCAACCAGCACCATCACTCCCGCCAGGCCCAATCCGTGGCCTCGGACGCAAACATGCTCCCTCGCGTCCATCTGAAAATAGCAATCAAAGATCTTCTGATGAAAACCGGAGGGGATACCTTCACCATCATCCTTCACGGAAAAAATGAGGTTTCCGTGACTCATGTCAATCATCAACTCGACGCGGTTCTTTCGATATTTGATGGCATTGTTCAAGAGGTTTCTGAGGATCTGCCTGACCTTTGTTTCATCCAAACAGACCTCCTGGCCCCATAAGCCTTCGTCGATATAAAGAACAACCCCATTTTCCTCCAAGACGGCCTTGAGCGCGCTGAGGTCCACACAATGTCTTATCTCCTCTGAGGTGTCGCAATAGGTGAGGTCGAACATCTCCACCAGCGACTCCTCTATCAGACTCGAAACCAGAAAGTTTGAATACTTGATTACCCCCTTTCTGGACTTTCCCAACTCCAGTGCATCATCCACCAGCTGCTTAACGACCCTATTGTTCCGCAAGGCCCTCCTCAAGACCCTTTCCTGTTTTTCCGTAAGCGAGCCATATTTTTCTTGTCTGTTTAACAATGAAAAAATCCCGGCCTCAATCACCGCCAGGGGGACCTTGAGGTCATGGATCAAAAGATCGATCTTTATCCTTTCACGGCCCATATAAAAACCTCTCCCATAGCTTGACAATTGTCATTCGAGCCCTTTGACCGCTATTTACGGGCCGTTGGCCACGCAGAAAGACCCTGCCGGCCACACGACCCCCAACCATTATCAACATATCAATTCCTTCAACAATAATCAAATCCCGTATCGCCCCGGCCAAACGATCCCTTGCGCCCCCCAGGTGTCCAAGGTCCTGCCTCACACATAGAAGACAATCCCGGCATACCCGACGAAGCTATTGTCGGGCCTGATGTCATAGCTGTTTATATACTCAACTTCCCTGGCCTTTTGGGCCCCCAGTTCCCTGGCCGCCACGATAGCAGCACCGACAGCCCCTGAACAGCAGGCATTATGGTACTCCAGCGATTCTTTGATTACCCCTCTGGCGTCCATCTCTATCATCAAATTCACCACCCGCCTGTCATTTACCCGTTTGACCCACTCCACGGCCCCTTCACCGACCCCCTTAGGGGTATACCCATAATTATAGCCGTAATGGGTTAGATCTGTTGAGCCCAGCACGATGGTCCTCTTCCCCATACCTTTTGAGATCTGGGCAGCCCGCCTGGCGATCTCCAGTGAGGCAGCCCTGGGTGGCACACCAATGGGGACAATCCTGGTCCCGGGAAAGAAGTACCTGATAAATGGCAGCTGCACCTCTATGGTGTTGTCATGCTGGTAGTGGGATGCTGTCTCCTCGGTAAAGCGAAACTCCGCTGTCAATTCTTCTGCCACTGCTGAATCGATCTCCACTTCTCCCAATGGGGTCTCCCACCGCCCCTTGCTCATGATAAGATTATCGCTTTGAGGGTGCATGTGGTGTCCAAATATGATGCAGGTCTCAGGATCACTTCCATGATTCAGACACTTGATGACGTTACAGGCAATCCTTCCTGAAAAGGCCCATCCGGCATGGGGGACAATTCCCCCCACCGCGCCGGCCGGGTCGCCGGGGCAAGGGCGACTCGCGCCGGAAAACCCCTCGATCTCCTTACGACAGGCCGATTCCCTCCCTGGATACCACGAGCCTGCCAGATCAGCCCTTCTCGCCTCCACAAAAACCACCCCCCTTCCATTTTGGGCAGTCGTTCACGGGTTCAAAGGTTCAGGGGTTCAAGGTTGCTTCTCGTTCTCACGCGCCTTGTTTTGCAAGACGTGTCTGGGAGAGAAGCGCCGATTTAGTCAAATCGCAACCTGAAACCTAGCTCTTTTCTGCTATCAACCTGGGAAAACCAGCATCTGTCCCAACAATCTTAGGTTTCCTGAGTTGGTTTGTCCCTAACCGTGAACCTATGAACCCGGAACCTGTGAATGCCTACGATTTTGGATTGTGGATTGTAGATTGCGGCTTTGCTGCCTCAAAACCGGGGGCCCCCCTCATATGCTTTTCCCCCTTGCCGAAAGACCCATTTCCTGCTATGTAGTCCCTAACCTGAACTCCGGGAGAGGTACCCCTATGTCTTTTGATATCAGCCAGTGGATCGTAAAGATCCCTGTCCTGTTATTTGCCATCACCATTCACGAATATTGCCACGGAAGAGCAGCACTATCCCTCGGGGATCCAACAGCAAGGGCCATGGGGAGGCTTTCACTAAACCCCCTGACCCACATTGACCCTCTGGGCGCCATCTGCCTCTTCCTTTTCAACTTTGGATGGGCCAAGCCGGTGCCGGTGGATCCCAGGTATTTCAAAAACATCAGGAAGGGCGTGGTCATCATGTCCCTGGCGGGTCCCCTGGCCAACCTATCCGTTGCCTTTTTGACGGGGCTCCTCATCCGCTACGCGCTTTTGCCCTGGGAGGTCTATGTCCAGGCACTGATGTGGCTGCTGATCCTCAACATCGGCCTTGGCCTCTTTAACCTCTTACCCCTCCCCCCCCTGGATGGCTCACACATACTGGAAAACCTGCTCCCTCCGCAGACAGCGCTCAAATACCGCCAGTTCCGTCGTTATGGCCCTTTCATACTCGTTGCGATCATCTTGTTGGACAACTTTGCCCACACCGGGATTCTTAACCTGATATTGGTCCATCCCATGATCCACCTCGCCTACCTGTTTGCCGGCGACAATTTTCTCAGGCTCTTACCCTTCCTTCAATAGAGGCCGATCAAGAACCCCTCGGTCACATCACGTCCTTATCGCTTGCCTCGATAGCGCGATCGATCTCTGCCTTGAGCTGTTCCGGGAGCCCGGGGATATCAACGCTGAGAAACCCCCGAACGATCGTGGATGTGGCCTCATCCTCGCTGAGCCCCCTCGACATCAGATAGGCGATCTCTTCCTGGGCGATCTTCCCCACCGCCGCCTCATGGGACATCTCCACGCCTTCCACGTGCCCTTCCAGTTCCGGGATCGCCTGGATGGTACCGCCATTCAAAATCAGGCCTTTGCACTCGAGATGGGCCTTGATCCCCGGTCCTTCCCCAACCAGGTGGCCCCTGGCAATGATCCGGCCCCCGTTGCTGATCGTCCTCGTGATTATCTCTGCCCTACAACCGGGTTTTTTGAGAAAAATCCGTCCCCCGATATCAAACTCCGACCCCGGGCTTCCTACGATGATACTGTAAAAACGGGCCACAGAGCCCTCCCCCATTAGATGGGTCGCCGGATACATCTGGATCGACCGGACCGGTTTCATGCAGATATAATTGTTGAGAAAAAGACCCCCTGCCTCCACCTGGGCAACCGAGCGGGGGCGGACCAGCATATCCTCGGCCCAATTGTGGATCATGGTGAAACTGAGCTTGGCATTCCGTTTCACAAAGAACTCGGAAATCCCCACATGGACCCCCCGCTTGAGGTGAGGAGAGGTCGAGCACCCCGTGATGATATGGAGCTCTGAGTCCTCTTCGGCAATGATGATGTTGTGGACGGTCTGCTGGAGCCCTTCCTTCTCCAGATAGAGACAGGCCTGAATCGGGTAAATGCTCTTGCTCCCGGGCAAGGCCCGAATCACATAACCATCATGGAGGTCCAGTTCTGCCGCGGCCGTGTATTTGTCGGTATCCACCTCCACCAGCTTCCAGTAATACTCCTGGATCCACCCATGATCTTGCAGGGCACGCCGCATCGGCATAACCTCGACGCCCTCCTGCTTGGTATCGCAGTGGATCACTGTTGTATCCTTCTGAAAGAAGGTCCCGCCCCGCTCCCTTTCGGTCAGATCAAGCCCCGCCATGACCAGTCGCTGTTGTTCGTCCGACGGCAAGGCGCGGAGATCTTCCTCTGTCAGGTAGTGGTGAGGCACCGCTGCCTTTTCAAACTCGTCCAGATTGATATCCGGCCCCAGGGCCGCCTCTTTGTTCCTGACCCTGGAGGCCCGTTCCTTTAACTCGTCTATGCCATGCATCTGACGCACTCCTCATATCCGGATTCGCCGACACATGTCAGGATCTCACCCGGGTTGCTGACACAGCTCAGTTTGCCGTTGTAAAGGACCTGTCCCTTGTCCGCGGTCACATAATCCAGGATATACCCGGTATGGGTGATGATGAGGCCCATCTTGGTCCGCTCCTGTTTTCGCTGCATCTTTGACTTCTTCTCTCCTTCCATGGGATCACCATCCTTTTGAAGCAGTGCGGCGATGGTCTTACCCACCAGGGCGATATTCTCCAGATCAACCCCTGATTCCGGCTCATCAAAGAGCATCAGGTCAGGGGCCTGCGCCATGAGCTGGAGCAATTCCGACCGTTTGATCTCTCCCCCAGAAAACCCGGCATTGACATCCCGCTCCAGGAAATCCAAAAAATTGACCTTTCGCGCCAGATCTTCGACCTCAGCCTTACCGCCTGCGCAGAGCTGGACCATCTGGCGGGTCTTTAGCCCATTGATAGTGGGAGGGCGCTGGTAGGAGATACCGATACCCAGTTGTGCCCGTTCGTTGATGGGCAGTTCAGTAATATCGACTCCTTTAAAGAATATCTTTCCTTTTGTGACCTTGTATTGGGGGTAGCCCATGATCGTCATCAGGAGAGAGGTCTTTCCCGAGCCATTGGGCCCGAAGAGGATATGGGTCTCCCCCGGGCCTATCTCCAGATCGATGTGGGTAAGAATGGCCTTATCCCCCACCTCCACCTTTAGGTCCTCTATACAAAGCATTCTCCGGTTCTCCTTTCAACAACCGACGACGGTTTTGTGTCTGTGCCTTTGTAATAACTCGGTCACCCTACACCGAAAACCCCTTTTTGACAAGGTGGTATTTTTTGACAGTCCGGAACCTGCAACCCACCTAAGGCCGTGAAATCTATAGACGACAAAATACCAGGACTTTCAATCCTCGTAGCATTTTGGCTTTTTTCAAAATTGGAGATTTGACAGGGGAATGGGGGTTTCGTTTTGAAGGGTTTATCCCTGCCTGAGGCAGGCAAGCCGAGACCGTGGACAACCTATTGACACCCTGTCCCCGGCCAGATATAAGGCAGTCAGGAGGGGAAAAGTCATGCTTGTTGAACAGATGCGAGTGGGACCCATGGCGGTCTTTTCTTATATCGTGGGCTGCGAAAAAGAAGGGGAAGGTCTCATAATCGACCCGGCCGGTTCCGAGAACAAGATCCTGTCCAGGGCAGAGAGTCTGGGGTTGAGTATCAGATATGTGGTCAATACCCACGGACATGCAGATCATACCTGCGGCAACAGGGCGATACTGTCAAAGACGGGCGCTGAACTCGTGGTCCACCACGAGGATGCCGGGGAGATCATGAAGGGTCTCAATAAGGCCTTTAGTATGGTCATGGGCAAGAGGCCGTCACCAAAGGCCCATGTTCTGGTAAAGGACGGCGATTTTCTCAAGATTGGGCAGACCGGTCTAAGGGTAGTTCATACACCGGGTCACTCAATGGGCTCGATATGTCTCTATGGGGATGGCAACCTTTTCACGGGCGACACCCTCTTTGTGGGGGCCGTGGGGAGGACAGATCTAAAAGGCGGGTCTCTTGACACCCTGCTGGCCTCGCTCAGAAAACTCGTCTTATTGCCCCCGGAGACCCGGGTGTGGCCCGGACACGATTATGGCGATGCCCCTTCTTCCACCCTGGCCCGAGAAAAGGAGACAAACCCCTACATCACCGATTTTCTCTAGAAACAGGCAGGTGGCCTCGTCTTCTTTTCCACCCTGCCGACCCAAACCCGATAAAAGCGAGGCATTCCACCTGTTGCATCAATTCAGCCTTTTGCAAAATTGGTAACACTTTGGCCTTTTGAAGCCCGGGCAATGGGGGTTCCGTTTTTCGGGTTTCAAAGGGCTAAAGCGTTACAAAGAAACCTTTTTTCATTTGAATGTGACCAATTTGGCTTGTAAGGTGTATAGGGTATGAATAGGTCAAACTGGGGTTCCGGAGATTTATGAGCTTGGTCCATAGCATCGAAAGACGCGGGAAGAGGGAGAAGCAAACACCATGAAAAGAAGAGATTTTTTAAAGGGAATGGCAGTCACCGGCGTAGCCGCCTCTGTGGCCAGTGGGTTGGGTATTATCCCTTCTTTATTCACGCCCCGACCTGCCCGCGCCGCTCAAAGGAACAAACTGGTATTCATCAGTGATCTCCACATGAACGTGGATGGCACCTACTCCTGGCTGGTCAAGCATGCCGTTGATCTGGCCCGGTTCCTCAACAACGTCAACTCCAGGGATGACGTGGCCGAGCTGGTTATTTTGGGGGACCTCCTGGACGATTGGGTTTCGCCCGCCGAATACACTCCCCAGACCTTTATCGACATCCTTGCCGCTAACTACAACAATGGAGTGGTGCCCGCCCTGCAGGAGATCTGTCACAACCCGAACATCGCCGTCACCTATGTGGTGGGCAACCACGACATGCTTTCCTTTGAGTTGCAAAACAAGGAGGTCATTGCCGACACCTTCCCTGGCATGACCATCATCTCTGATTCGCCGGGGCTGGGGGCCTATACCAGGGACAAGGTTATCTGGGCTGAGCACGGCCACCGCTACACCCTGTTCAACGCACCCGACACCTGGAGCCGAAGCGGTGGCCATCTGCCCCTGGGATACTTTATATCCAGACTGGTGGCCTCCAAGTCCCTCACCTCCGGAAAGCTATACACCACGCCCGATGTGCTGGACCGGTTTGTAAAGTCGCCCACTGAGGTTATCGCACGCATGCAGGGTGACAGCCGCAGCCATGTCCCCGGGGGGGCGGTCGAGGGGATACTCGATGACGCCTTTATCATCGCCGTGTTTAACGCCATCTCCTTGTGGACCGATCACTGGCCATGGAGTAAATTCATCATGGACGGCATGGACGACTTTAAAAGCGATCCTTCTGTAGAGGACATTGCCTTTACCTATGACACCATATTCAGCGGATGGCCCTCGCGACAGGATATTGTCGATCATTACGAGGCGGTCTTCAACGACTTGGGCCACCTTAGCAGCCCGGCCAACCTCCTGTTTGAGATGCCCGACCGCATAAAAGACAGGTACCCCTTTACCCCCAGGATAGTCTTATTCGGCCACACCCACGAGGCGGCCTTCCAGTACCATTCGGGCCAAGTGGAAACCATCTACGCCAACACCGGCACCTGGATCGACGCCAAGCCCATGACCTGGGTGGAGGTCGAAATCACCGAAGGTGATGACGGCCAGCGGTCTTACACAGTCTCCCTGTGGTTTTATGGGGAGAACTCGCCAAGGTACACGGGTACGCTCGTAGTCCAGGCCGATCAAAAGCCTCTGCCCCCGCACAGATAATGACCCCATGGGGCAGGGTTAAACATCCTGTTGGGCTATTTGACGAAGATCACCCCTTACCTTGTTAAACCTTGTTAAAGACAGTCCACCACTACCCTAAAGGGGGTAGCTTGAATGGCGACCCTGAAAGGCTCTTTGACAAAACAATTTTCACCGCAAAGGCACAGAGAACGCGGAGACCGATCTATTTCTTGCTTTGCGCTGAGACGCCGCAAAGCGAAAAGGAACAGTCCTTATTAGGCAATGCTTTTAGTTGCACTTGAAATGCGCTCTTTCTCTTTACAAAAGCCGCCACATCTTGAAATGGAGTACTTCGAGGGGAACGATCGGGCCAAGCCGAGGAAAGTTTCCTCTATTTAAGAACCACCAAGAATAGCCCTGAGGATATCCGGTCTGTTTGTGATGATCCCGTCCACACCCATTTCCATTAGCCGAATCATGTCCTCCCGTTTGTCAGGGGTCCACACAAAGACCCTGATGCCCAGATCGTGTGCCTCTTGAAGTTGACTGGAGGAGAGGGTCTTGTAGCTGGGCGCCCAGTATTGACCGCCCGCCGATTTGATCAACCGGGGTATGGAACCGCCAAAATCATCCACGTCGAGACCCGCAGTCCAAGGGGAGACACCGGGCTGTCCCGGTTTGATATTGTTTAGATGGATCCCCTCGTGGGACAGGTAGACCGTTGGAATCTCCGGTGCGATCTTTTGAAGATGAACGAGTGCCCGCCAATCAAAGGAGAGGATCTTGGCCCGCGATATCAGATCTTCCTTTCGTAGAATCCTCGCGACCGCCTCTGCGACACGTTCGGGCGATTGGGACAACCCCGGTTTTTCCGGTGATGTCTTGATCTCAATCCAGAGCTCTGTCTTGTTATTGTCATGACCCTTTAATAATGAAATGACCTCCCTCAAAGTGGGAATACGCTCCCCGTCAACGGGCTGTTGATCGGGGTATCGATTCGAATAGGATGTGTGGGGTTTGAGGCGACCGACATCGTAGGTCTTCAATTGGGTCACAGAGAGGTCCTTGACGGGATGACTTGACCAGACGTCCAACCATTCGCCTCTGGGAGTCCGCGTGATCTCTGGTCTGAGGAGATAATCGTGATAAACGACGATTACTTGGTCTCTTGTCAGGTGAACATCCAGCTCGATGGCGTCCACCCCGATCTCAAGCGCCCGGCTGAAAGAGGCGAGGGTATTTTCAGGCGCTAGGCCTGCTGCTCCCCGGTGTCCGATCACAAAAGGGGTTCGGGGCAACACCCGGGCCTCTTTCTGGGCCAAGACCTCTAAGTCGGCATGGCAAACGACAAGAGAGAGAAGGAGCCAGAGAGCAACAAAGGGCTTTGTCAACAGGGGTATTATGCGGGCCAACGGTTTTTTCTCCAAATGATTCTTCAAAAAAGTACCCTGCACTCGCTTGGGCAAGAAACACATAATTTTCTAAATTACTGCTCTTGCCGGAAGACATCAAGCCCAAAATGGTCGCCCGTTTCTTCCAGGACAATACTTTCTTGACAGGGGAGGGTAAGAATGGGACACTAAAACTCACCCACGTTGTTTGACATCAGACAGGGAGTTCTTTGGGCTGTGGTCTTTTCCCAACCCCAAACAGAAACCTTAAAGCATAGACGTGGAAAGGAGGTTTGTATGATGAAAGTACGTGGTTGGATTTTGGCTGCTGCCATGGTCGTTCTGATCCTTTTCCCGGCCAGTGTCATGGCAAAACCGATTACCATCAACTGGTGGTTTGCCCACGGGGGCCGACTGGGTGAAAAGGTCCAGTCCATAGTGGACAATTTTAACAAGCTACAGAGTAAGTATAAGGTGGTAGCGACCTATAAGGGGAATTATCATGATACCATGACCGCGGGGATTGCCGCATTCCGGTCAAAGAGCCCTCCCCACATCTTGCAGGTCTTTGAGGTAGGGACTGCGACTATGATGGCGGCCAAAGGGGCCATCAAACCGGTTTACGAGGTGATGGCCGAGTCGGGTCAACCGTGGGACCCCAATGCCTATCTCCCCACGGTCGTCGGGTATTACACCACACCTGAAGGCAAGATGCTCTCGCTGCCCTTCAACAGCTCCACACCGGTCCTTTACTACAATGTGGAGGCATTCAAAAAGGCGGGGCTTGACCCGGACAAACCGCCGAAAACCTGGCCTGAGGTCGCTGAATATGCCAAAAAACTGGTTGCGGCCGGATATCCCGCGGGTTTCTCCACCGCGTGGATCTCCTGGATCCATATGGAAAACTTCAGCGCCTGGCACAACGTACCCTTCGGGACCAAAGCCAACGGATTTGAGGGATTGGATACGGAATTTGTGTTCAACAGCCCCCTCCATGTCAGACACATTCAGCAGCTGGCAGACTGGCAGAAAGAAAAGGTTTTTGTCTATGGCGGACGACGTAACAAGGGCAACGCCAAATTCAGTTCCGGTGAAGTGGCCATGTATACCGAATCATCGGCAGGGTATGCCGGCTTTAATAAGACCTGCAAATTCCCGTTCCGCACCAGCATGCTTCCCTATTGGCCGGATGTGCCCGGTGCGCCCCAGAACACGATCATCGGTGGGGCCAGTCTCTGGGTGATGGCAGGGCATCCCAAAGAAGAGTATGAAGGGGTTGCCACCTTTTTTAACTACCTCTCTTCCCCTGCGGTTCAAGCCGATTGGCATCAGTTTACCGGGTATTTACCCATCACCACGGACGCCTACTACCTGACAAAAGGGGAAGGTTTCTATGAGAAGAAGCCCGGTATGGAAACCGCTTTAAAGCAAATGACCCTCCACAAACCGACCCAGAACTCCCGGGGATTACGATTTGGCAATTTTGTTCAGATGCGAAGCATCATGTATGATACATTGGAGTCGATCTTCGCGGGAAAAAAGACCGCAAAGCAGGGTCTCGACGATGCGGTTGGGGCAGGGAACAGACTCCTCCGCCAATTCGAGAGAGCGAACAAATAGCCATCATCGATCCACGGCGGGCCCACCCGTGGTTGCGAGTGGGTCCGCCATCTTTGACCTGAACGGTGTCGGGGAGCTAAGTCCATCGAGTCATAAATTCGGTGACGAATTTATTCCCTCAGGACTTAGTGCTGAGGGAGCCATTGCTCAGACTTTGAGATCGTTGGATACGACAGCGTATTTGCGATTCGAAGCACTAAGGACTCGCCAAAGAATGCAGGTCTTCTCCCCCTTATCATAGGGCCCTCTCCCCTGCCCATTCAATGGGAATAAAGGGTTTCCCGTGGAAAAACGTGTTGTCTTCAGGCATAAGGTACTGCCCTATATCCTTGTTACCCCTCAAATTATCATCACCTTAATCTTCTTCATCTGGCCGGCCGCGCAGGGACTGTATCAGTCTGTCTTGCGGGAAGACGCCTTTGGACTCTCAACCAAGTTTGTGGGTATGGAAAATTTCAGATACATCTTTACTGATCCGATCTATCTGAATTCAATCAAGGTGACCGTTGTCTTTAGCTTTTCGGTAGCAGCAATCGCCATGTCCTCTGCCCTTCTTCTGGCCGTAATGGCCGACCGGGCCATCCGGGCCGCCACTATCTATAAGACATTCATCATCTGGCCCTATGCCGTAGCCCCGGTTGTATCCGGGGTGCTCTGGTATTTCCTCTTTAACCCCACCGTTGGAATGGTCTCTTTTTTTCTAAGGGCCATGGGAGTGGATTGGAACTTTACGTTAAATGGCACACAGGCCATGATCCTGGTGATCATAGCCGCCGCCTGGAGAGAGATCTCCTATAATTTTCTTTTTTTCCTGGCCGGTCTCCAGGCTATCCCCAAGTCGTTCATCGAGGCCGCTGCCATTGACGGCGCATCACCCGGGAAACGATTCTGGACCATCTCTTTCCCCCTCCTGTCACCCACTGCCTTTTTTCTTTTTGTCATGAATATCGTGTATGCCTTTTTTGACACCTTTGGGGTAATCCATGCCATCACCGAAGGCGGCCCCAACGGGGCCACCAATATCATGGTCTTTAAAATCTATCACGACAGTTTTGAAAGCCTGGATCTGGGCGGTTCGTCCGCCCAGGCTGTTGTCCTGATGATCGTGGTCATTTCGTTGACGGTTGTTCAGTTCCGCTACATTGAAAGAAAGGTTCATTATTGAGGGAGTAAGGAATGGTTGAACATCGCCCGTGGCTTACCTTTTTCACGCATGCGGTCCTGATCATCGGCTGCCTGATTATTGCCTTTCCGATCTACATCACTTTTGTTGCCTCCACCCACACCCTGGATGAGATCACCTCGTCCTTTCCATTTCTTCCAGGCAGCCATCTGGTAGAGAACTACCACGCCGCCCTTACGGTAGGAAGTGGGGAAGTGGGCGCCACAGTGGGCACCATGATGATCAACAGCGGCATCATGGCCTTTGGCATCACCTTTGGGAAGATCGCCATATCCTTGCTGGCGGCCTTTGCCATTGTCTATTTCAGGTTCCGCTTCCGGATGTTCTTTTTTTGGATGATTTTTATTACCTTGATGCTACCGGTGGAAGTGCGGATTCTGTCCACCTATAAGGTTGCCTCTGATCTGAAATTGCTTGATTCTTATTCCGGCCTGATCTTCCCCCTCATCGCCTCGGCGACGGCCACGTTTCTCTTTCGCCAGTTTTTTATGACCGTCCCCGATGAATTGTGCGAGGCCTTAAGAATTGACGGTGGGGGACCCCTCCGATTTTTCTTTGATATCCTGTTGCCCATGTCACGCACTTCCATCGCCGCATTGTTTGTGATCCTCTTTATATTTGGGTGGAATCAGTATCTCTGGCCGTTGATGATCACCACCGATGAGAACTATTATACCCTTCTCATCGGGATAAAGCGAATGCTGGATGTGGGGGAGGGGCAGGCAGACTGGCAGATCATCATGGCCTCTACCATGTTGGCCATGATTCCTCCGGTGCTCGTGGTGATCTTTATGCAAAAACAGTTTGTCCGGGGGATGACGGAAACAGAGAAATAGGGGTTTTACTATGGCCGATGTCAGTCTCAGGGATGTGTACAAATCCTTTGGGAAAAACGAGGTTATTCACGGAATCAGCTGTGATATGAAAGACGGGGAGTTTATCGTTGTCCTGGGTCCTTCGGGCTGCGGTAAGTCCACCGTACTCCGCATGATTGCAGGGCTTGAGGTCATAACAAAAGGCGAGATCACAATCGATGGGAAAGTGGTCAATAATCTGGAACCGGCAGATCGGGATATCGCCATGGTCTTTCAGAACTATGCGCTTTATCCCCATATGACGGTCTATAAGAACATGGCCTACGGCCTCCGGATCAGGAGAATGCCAAGGGAGGAGATTGACAAACGGGTGCAGAATGCCGCAAGAATCCTGGAGCTTACCGATCTTTTGGATCGTAAACCCAGGCAGCTCTCAGGGGGGCAGCGTCAGCGGGTTGCCATGGGGCGATGTATCGTGCGGGAGCCCAAGGTGTTTTTGTTTGATGAACCTTTGAGTAATCTCGATGCAAAACTCCGGGTTCAGATGCGGCTTGAGATCAGGCGGCTTCATGAGGATCTGAAGATCACAAGCATCTATGTGACCCACGACCAGGTGGAGGCCATGACCCTTGGAGACAGACTGATTGTGATGGATAACGGATATGCGGCACAGATTGGTTCCCCGTTGGAGGTTTACGAACGCCCCGAGACCCTATTTGTTGCCGGCTTTATCGGATCACCCTCCATGAATTTTCTCAATGCACATTTGAGTCCCGGGGGCCAGTGGGTTGAGCTATCTGATGGTGTCCGCCTCCCCCTCCCTGAGGGAGACCTCCCCAAATACGGAGGAAAAGAGATCATCCTGGGGATTCGACCCGAGCATTTCGTGCCGGTCGAAGAAGAGTCCAGCATCGTGCACTTGACTGTGGATCACTTAGAGATCCTGGGCGCCGATACCCTGGTCCATGGTCATTTCGGTGAGGACAGGAGCTCTTTGACCGTTCGTCTACCTGCGGTACACCACCTGGAAAAAAATACCCGCCTACCCCTTCTCGTCGCCCCAAAAGAGCTGCACCTCTTTGACAGGGAAACAGGGACTCGTATTGGAAACTAGAGGGAGCTTACGGTATGGAATAACGGGTTGAAACCAATGGATACAATGCACCAGAGTTTTGGACGCAGGAATTTCAAGCGGCCTTTGATCATAGCACACAGGGGATACAGCACCAGGTTTCCCGAAAATACACTTGTGGCCTTTGAGGCGGCCCTGGAGCTGGACGTTCAGATGATCGAGCTGGATGTACGATTGACCGGGGATCGGCAGGTGGTAGTCATCCACGATGCCTCGGTGGACCGAACCACTGATGGAGAAGGACTGGTCAAGGACCTTCCCCTTGAGACCCTGAAGCAACTGGATGCCGGAAGCTGGTTTTCCCCCCGATTCAAGGGGGTTCGGTTACCCACGCTGGACGAGGTCCTGGACCGGGTAAACAGGCGTGTCCTGATCAATGTGGAGATAAAACCCGACACCTATGAGCCCGGTCCTCCGCCCGATGCGATCGAAATGCAGGTTGTGGACGCAGTTTTAAGGAGAAACCTTCTGGACTCTATTCTGATATCCAGTTTTGAGCCGGGAATCCTGGAAAGCATCCAGAGAATGGAGGTGGGCCCGGCGCTTGCATTGCTTTCAAGAAACCCGGGGAAGAAGGGTACCCTGCAACTCTGCCACCATCTGGGGGCATTTTCCTGGCATCCAAGGTGTGGTGGGCTAACAAAGGAGCAGGTGGTCATGATGGAGGAGGCGGGCTTCAAGGTATTTCCTTATGATGTGGAATCCTCAGAGGCGTTTCGGCTCATGGATCAGATGGGTGTGGACGGGATGATTATGAGCGATCCAACCATGGCTGCGAATTAAGCTCAGGCATTGAGAAAGATGAAGCAAATAGGTTACGGGCTAGCGCCAAGCGTGCTCAAGAGTAAGGGACTTCGACCTTTTCCAAAACGGATAAGCCTACCAAAAAATTGCCCCCATAGCGGCCCTCTAAAATCTTTGTGATGTGAACGACTCGTGTCTGCATGTATCTCGGCAATTCCGATTTTTCAGCCGGGTTATACTTCAATTCTAACACCTCATTGACCTTTATGCTTTTTAGGACACTCGATTCTTCCTTTACCAAAATCCCGATTCCCGGGGGGGATATGTCTCGTATTCTAAAGAGATAGGCAGGTCTTGAGCTGCTTATTGAAATTTCAACGCTCCAATATTGGTCGACTATCGTCCTGGGTTCAGATCTTCTTTCCAGGTCTATCCTGATCACTTGGGCTCTTTCCATGGCTTCCCTCGTTTGTTGTCAATTGGCGTCGGGGGGCGAAAAGTACGCAGAGACATTGCCCTCCTCCTGTCTATTGTATCGCGATTAGACAATACCTTTTTTGCAAAATCTATGCACAAACGATCGTTTACTGAGATTCAGGCTTCTTTTTAACCCGTATTCCGGAAAGGAGATTTGTAACATATTGAAATGGCAATATGTTTCCAATCTACTGGAAATTGTAGCCCATAAATATGAGCGAACAGCACACAATGATTCCAGACACTTACAAGGTCAGAAGGCAATTTTACGGAATACGGGTTTTAAGGGATCTCGGACAGTTAACCGGCTGGGATTATTTGATGTCGTGGTGTCTGAGAGAGGATCTAGCTCGCGCAGAGATTGGGCGCCAAGGGATCTTAGCCAACTAAGAGCAATACGGTCGAAAAACGGGGAGGGCCTTTAATATCAAGGCACTTCCGCTTTTTTGTTCGGGAAATGGTCTTATCCAACCACTTTCTTGCTGTTTCTTATGACGTGTTTTTGGATTCTTCTGAGGATAAGGCCATTACGACAGGATTAAGGATAATGACAGGACCTCCCTGGTCTCCTTTTTTCTCTTCTCTCAAAAGCCCTTATCTCGCGCATAGGGCGGATGGGGTTTGCATCATTTCCAGGAGGAGATGCCTCGTTTTTGGGGCACTTTTTCAGGATTTCCTGCCCTTCAAGATATGCGGGCTGTGCATCTGCCATCCCCAAGACCTCCCCGGCAACCTGGAAACCCAACAACTATTGCGTGATAAGAAAAGGGACCACAAATCCCACGAAAAAGCTGGCCGTCACAAGGAGGTGTCCTCGGTCTTGTGGGCTTCCACCAGAACTTCTTCGGTGACAAGGTAAAGAAGCGCGGCCACACCAAAGCCCAGAATGGCGGTCAAGAGCAGACCCCATTTCCTAACTGGACGTCCTTACATAACCGTTCACGGGTTCAAAGGTTCCCCGCGGAGCGGGATCTTCGACAGGGGTTTCCCGCTGAAAGCGGGATTGCATTCTTGTCCCCGGATTCCATTTTAGACGCGTATTCACGTAGGAAGCGTCCGGCTTCGTCATTTTCAACCTGAAAACTGGCAGCGTATTGGCAAGCATGTGGCACAGCCAGGATGTTTTGCGAGGACTTCGGGGCTTCAGTTTTGTCCTTGTCCCTAACCCTGAACGTTGAACCCTGTCGAAGATCCCGACTCTCTGAGCGGGGAACCTGTGAACGCTTGCGTCCTTACACAGAGCCCAGAATCCAGAGCCAATGGATCATCGCCAAACCGGTAACGCATAAAATCATACCCGTCCCCCTTTGCATACGTCCCCTCCCACACAAGAGGCGTTCGTAAAGGTCTAATTAGGCAGCTACCTATTTCTTCACCAAAGTTTCTTTGAGAAAAAGGCAGGCCAAAAATGCAACAACTCCGCACAGAAAAAGAATAAAGAAGGCCTGTTGATACCCGATCAAGGTAAAAGCTCCGTCCACCCGACCCTTCCGCTCAAGCACGTATCCCAAGAAAAACTGAAACAGGCCTCCTCCAGCAAATGGAAAGAGGTTGACAAGCCCTGTTGACGTACCAGCGATCTGGACAGGAAAGAGCTCTTTTGTTGTGGTAAACCCAATTACTACAATAGCACTCGCGAAGATGCCGAGGCCCAAGCATATAAAATAAAGGACTGAAATGGAGAGTGCCTTGGTCTGGAATGCCAAACTTCCAGTTAAACAGATCACAATAAAGCTAGAGATAAGAAGCATGGGTTTACGCCCCTTGAGGATCCGGTTGGAGAAGAAACTGAGCAGCGGGCTGCCGATGATCATGCCGATTGCCAGCATCGAAAGGATCTGGCCTGCCTGGTGCTTTGTGAGTCCATAGATCTGCATAAGGTATGGGCCTCCCCAAAGCCCGCCGAAGGAGAAAAAGATGGCGCATTCAAAGAAAAACCAGATCGCAATGGGCCAAAACCTTGCACACTTCAGTACCTTCTTCATCCCCTCCATGAGCCCTATTGAAGTTGGGACTACGCCCACAGGTTCAGATGCAGAGGGCCAGTTAAGATCATTCGGTCGGTCGCGCACAAAGATCCAGACCAGAATAGCCAGCAACAACGTAGCCATGCCCACCACGACAAATGAAAGACGCCAGCCGATCCAGGTGCTAAGTAACGCCAGGGGAGAAGTTGCGGTGAGAGAGCCGATCCCTCCCATGGCCATGAGAATACCGGTCATGGTAGCGAATTCCCTGATGCGGAACCATTCCGCCAACACCTTCATAGTAGGGACAAAGAGCATGGAAATACCTAGGCCAACAAGCGTGCGACCAACGACTGCCCAAAACAAAGACCGGGAAAGACCCAACAGTATTGAACCGCCGGCAGCAATACAAAAGAAAAGGCTGATGGTTTTGCGTGGACCCCATGAATCAGAAAGGAGACCGGCCGGCAATTGCATAAGGGCATAAGGATAGAAATAGGCCGAGCTCAACAGGCCTAACAATGCCCCGCCGGTATTAAGGTCATGCATCATATCTACCGCTACCACAGCCGGGCAAAGACGGTGAAAATAGACCAAGACATAACCAGAGGCCAGAATCCAAAAAATCAACCAGCGGTAATGTAAGGTTTTGTTTAAAAGGCCGGAGATCACAACCTCCTCGTGTTTATCTGGCCCTATCAGCGCATTATTCTAATCTTCCAAGGTGAGTCAAGAGCAGACCCCATTTCCTGAACACCGGAAAACCGGGAAATGCGTGGGATAAGGGACGCTCGTGCAGAACGTGGGTAGACATTGGAGATATCTATCTCTATCAGGAACTTCTCCGCTCGAAGCCGCCCTGGTAACGCAGGCGATGAAATCGTTCCGATCAAGGCGCTTGAAAAAGATCTCTTTCTTCTCAATACCTCGACCGATCACATGGTGCAGGACACCAGGGGCACCTGCCCGCTCGTGCCTTGCATGGCAGGGGGGTCCAGTCGTGCTAATCTTGGCATGCGAAAGATATTCTCATGATCCGACAGAATATTCCAAGCACCTTCTGCATGAGCGTCCCCTATCCCGCCTACGACGTTCCGCACAGTTCCTTTCGGAAATCCTTGCAAAGGGGGAAAAGGAATATGATCTTGCGGGCTCTTTTTTTCTTCTGCCTGCTGATGTAACTGTACCCGCCCGTACTGCCCACCTCGATCCAGTTGGCGGCCCGGTAACACGTGCCTGGGAATCGATCCTGTCGCACAAATGTCTCTATCAGCACCGGTTGTATGCCGTAGGTCGCCTCCCAATCTGAGGAGACCCTTTTTGCAATCCGTCCGAGAATCATGGAGGCCAGGTTTGGACATTGAATCCAGGGCAGGATGAGAAACCGGCTGTTACCGATGATCCGGTTTAGCTGCCTTTCTCGTTGTCCATCATCCCACCCGATAAAGGCATCACGGCACGCCAGCCGCCAGGCGGCATGAGAAAAACCGATGGCCCCCAGCAGGATGCCCTGATCCGCCCCTGCTCCCTTTGAACCGCTGTCAGGATTTCTCCCCCAGATGAGGTACCGAAGCTGCGGGCCGAACAATCTCGGTCTCTTCAGGTAATGGTACCGGCTCATCATGTCGTTCCACAGGTGCTGCTGGTCCGGCTTCTCGATCAGGGAAAACACCAGGGGGGTGAGGTCCTTGTGGTGCCATGCGCGCGTCTCCTGCGGAACGAGAAAGGACCGCTGGGGTGTCCTTTTGTTGCGGCAGGGTTTAAGGCGTCTTACTTCCGGCAACCGGATGAGGTTATCCATATCCATCCGCTTCAGGATATCGGCGAGGGTGTTGACCTTGGCTTTCCCCGCGAGGGAATAGAAGCCGAAGTCCTGGCATACGATCCGCGCCAGTGCGCCGCGCGTGGCCTCGGGATGGGCAACAATGAGGGCCCGGATCTTCTGAATCATCGAACCTGTGAAATCGATGCCGATATACCGAACAGCGAAAGACCTCCAGTCCCGGCCTTTCCGTCTTGACGGCTTTTCCAGCATCTCGAGCATCTTTTCCACGCGCGTTTCTCTCGGTGTGGGTTTGCGGGTCGGGTGTTGGATGGATTCCAGCCCGTGTTTTGAGAAGGCCTCCACGCATTTGACGACAGTCTCCGGAGGGACCCGGACATCTACCACAAGTCTTTCTAAGGTCTTGCCCTCAAGGGCCCCCAGGATAACCTTGGCCCGTTTTATGCGCCAGATCCCCAAGGTCCTGCTTTGCGCTGTCTCTTCCAGCCTCTTTTTCTCTGCGGTCGAACAGTGGATATGGGGCAGACGCAGAATGGGCACGGATGAGCCTTCAAAAGGGCCCTGTTTTTGTTCCAGCCAGAGACGCAATATATTCCCCCTTCTTGTGTCGTCTATTGTACCGAAAAATAGCATCGACCAGCCCCATGTGGAGTTTTCCATAGGTTCTGGCATATCGCCTGCTTACCCAGCGGTAGTAGTTCTCCATGCTTTTCATGTTCTGGGTGAACACGATACTGACCAGTTGATCGATAAGTCTGTCCGGATCTTCTCCGAAAAAATCCAGTGTATGAGGCTGGGGGCCCCCGCGTATGGGCAGGTATTTCTGCATGAATACGTATGCCCCGGGGAGAGAACGAAGAAACATGAACCGATCGACATCTTCCTCGAGCGTCGTATCAAAACCGTACATGCAGACGAACTCCACATTGTCCCGTCTCTCGAAATCAAACAGCTGATATTTTCGGGCCACCAGGTCCAGATTCCGGTTATGATTCAGACTGAAATGATAATTGCTCCTCGTGAAGCGGGTATTAGAACACTGGATCCCCCGGATAAGCTTGGCCCGCTCCCGGTTTACCAGGCGCAGGTCGAGGGTCTGGGTAAAGTTCACCCTGATGCCCCGATCCGCCATTTCCCACAGGAATCGGTCTGCATCCGGGTATGACAGGATGTTGTCATCCAGCAGGATGAGTTTGTTTCGACGGCCGCCTTCCAGCAGCGTATCTAAATCACTCACCTGCTTGGGTTCTCCCTCTTTCGAGGTGACCACGCAGAAGGGACAGGCAAATGGGCAGCCGCGGGTCATAAAACCAATGGCCCGGTCACCCAATTCCGGGTAAAGGGTATAGTCGGGGGGCAGGGCTTCCACGGGGCGGGGCAGGCGAGAAGAGACGTCTTGGCCCGTGCCCCCCAAGGTCAGCCTGTCACCGTAATACTCTCGCAGGCGTTCATTTCGCCTTTCAGATTGCGGTGAATAGAATAGGGTGGAGGCGTATACCTCGTCCGGCTCCTTCAGAAAACAGTCTCTTTTTCCTAAATGCACAGTGCGTCCATTGCCTCCAAAGTGGGCAGAGAGCTTCATCAGGGCCAGGTTCGGCAAACGGCCGTCCACATCGATCAGGAGGACCATGTCCCTCCGCAGGCGGACAGGGCCTGGGTCCATCTCTGGTTTTCCACCATCGGGAAGGGAAAGACGCTTTTTCCAGAAGGCCGTCGGAAGGCTCCTCACAGAGGCGGCGCCGGCCGACACGATAAATTGGATCCGGGGAAAAAGGGTGTCCAGCAGGGTCAGGTAGTCTTTAAAGCGCCCAGGGGTGCAAAAGGTTTCTGGCTGGTCCATGAGGACGACCCCGGGCATCTCCAGGGGGTTGGCAGATTTCGGAAAGGCATCCATCACGTGACGCGCCATATCCAGGATGGGGAGGACCGCACGCTGCTGCCACGGACGCAGGGCACTCCAGGCATCATCCGGATCCACATCCACGTTCAGCCATGAATCTGTCCTGACGCGCAATCGCTGCGACAGCCCTGTACAGAGGGCATGAAGCACATGTTTGGAAGGTTTGCGGCCCCATCGAATCCCCTTGTATCGGAGCCGCGCTATGAAATCGGCCGGATTGGTCAGCGGGGCATCCGGCATTAGAAGAGAGTGAAAACGGGTGCGGCGAAAGAGCGGATCGGTGAAATGAAAATCCTCCCCCACTGGACCGGGCCTGTACTTCCCGCCGTAAGCAAGGAGAAAATAAGCGGATAAGCGCTTGCCGATCTTCACTCTTTTTGCGGGGACATGCGTCGGGACAAGGGAGAGGTCGCACGACTGAAGCGAAACGACGTGCCCCCCGGCATCCACATCAACTCCGCTTCCCAGCACCGGTATGGCCCCGGTTTTGATGTCGAGCGGGTAATGACGGGCCAGCACATGGACTACCCTGAGGGGCCGATGACGATCTCCCACGACCTCTGACGGGACAGGGACTGCATTGAGATATCTATCTCCTCCCAGCCCGATGGCTATCAACATCAAGAGTTCCCTGCTCGCCTTGTCGTTTCCAAGGAGTGTCCACTTGGCAATGGTCCGGCTGTTTCGCATCTTTCGAAAGCGAAAGCCGCCGTCGCCGTTGCGTGCGCTATTCTCAAAAAACAGTTCCAAGAGGTACATGACCCAAGAAAACACAGGGAAGGAAGTTTTTCAACCTATTATTTCCTGTCCCCCGATCACCTATATTTTCCGCTGGAGAGAAGACAACGAGAAAAGGGATCTTTTGCTGTTTTTTCTGTGGGAAAGGGCGGCTTACACCAATGAGCGCTTACCGGTACTCGAGCGACCGTCCCTGAGTGCATAAAGGGAGCCTCCGCCAGCGCGCCATATAGCCGTCTGATAGGTGATAGGGGACGCTCGTGCAGAACGGGCGCAGCGATTAGAGGTATTTCTCTCTGTCAGGAACGGCTCCCGCAGAAGCCGCCCTGGTAACGCAGGAGTTCGTTACCCCGACATACCGTGCAACCTCAGCCCCGGAATTTCCCAGTCCCTGCGCATGCTGGATGACAAAGGCTGCCGCCGGGTCTTGCAGAGTATGTGGAAATGGTTTGGGTGCAGGACACCAGGGGCACCTGCCCGCTCGTGCCTTGCATGGCAGGCGGGTCCAGTCGTGCTAATCTCGGCATGTAAAAGATATCCTCGTCATCCGGCAGAATATGTCAAGCACGTTCTGCACGAGCGTCCCCTGTCACGAGGCAGACTTTCTCCCTAATCCTTGTATTCTTCTTTTATAGCCAGTATTTCATCTTTCGCTTTGAAAAAGGCATCTACTACCTCCGGGTCAAAGTGCCTGCCCCGCCCCTCGTTGATAATACGATAAGCCTCATCTAACGGAAAAGGCTCCTTGTAAGGCCGCTTTGTTGTCAATGCGTCAAATACATCTGCAATGGCTACAATTCGTCCCACCTTGGGTATTTGCCTCCCCTTTAAGCCGGCTGGATAACCACTTGCATCCCACTTTTCATGGTGGGTAAGGGCGATCACTTCACCCAGTTTCAAAAATCCTGTGGTAGATCCTTCCAAAATATTTCCACCAAGGGTGGTATGTTGCTTCATGATTTCCCATTCTTCTTCATCCAATTTTCCCAGTTTGAACATGATATGGTCAGGGACAGCGATTTTCCCCACATCATGCATGGACGCTGCATAAAGGATCCGTTTCGCCACATTTTCCCCCAGTCCCATCTGCCTCGCCACGGCAGCCGAGTAATGACTCATGCGTTGAATATGCGCACCGGTATCTTCATCTCTATATTCCATAGCCCGGGCTAATCGGTAGATAGAATCAAGAGAAAGTGTTTCAAGCCTTTCAAAGGCCTGCCTAAGCTGCTTCGTTCGTTGTTGAACCATCTCCTCAAGCAGCCGGTTCTGGTCGTAAAGGGCAAGATGTGTGCGTACCCTGGCCTGAACAATTGGCGGGGATACCGGTTTGGTGATATAGTCTACTCCTCCGACTTCAAAGCCAAGGCGTTCATCTTCCATCTTTCCCATGGCAGTAACAAAAATCACAGGGATTTTTGAAGTCTCCGGATCGGCCTTCAACCGTCTGCAGGTCTCGTATCCGTCCATCTCAGGCATCATGATATCAAGAAGAATGATATCCGGTTTGACTTTCCACGCCACATCCAATGCTTTCGCACCGTTTGTGGCAAAAGACAACTGATATCGGTCCTGCAAGATCTGTCCCAGCAATTTCAGATTGTTGGGTTCGTCGTCCACAACGAGCACTTTCCATTTACTGTTTGTCATTTTATCACTCTACATCTATCCTTAGCATTTCAGCCAGCTT